>JAQUMZ010000053.1 GCA_028717865.1 Elusimicrobiota bacterium
CCTTCATCTCCTCGGTCATCCTCAGGTATTCGTGGATGCCGATCCGGCCCTTGTAGCCTTTGCCGCTGCAGGTCGCACAGCCTTTTCCTTTGTAGAGTTTCATGTTGGTCGTATCGATATCCTGTTCCTTGAAGATCTTCAGGTGCTCGTCGGTCGGCTGGATCGGCACCTTGCAGTCGGCACAAACGCGCCGGATGAGCCGCTGGGCCAGCACGCACTCCAGCGTGGACGTGATCATAAAGGGCTGGACACCCATTTCGGAGAGGCGGGCAACCGCGCTCGCCGAGTCGTTCGTGTGGATGGTGGAGAACACGAGGTGGCCCGTCATGGAGGCCTCCATCGCGATCTGGGCGGTCTCCTTGTCGCGGATCTCGCCGACCATGATGACGTCGGGATCCTGCCGGAGGAACGCCCGCAGCGCCGCGGAAAAGTCAAACCCGATCTCCTGCTGGATGGGCACCTGCACGATGCCCGCCAGATTGTATTCCACGGGGTTCTCGGCGGTGAGGATCTTGATGTCGGGCCGGTTGACGTGGTTGAGGGCGGCGTAGAGGGTGGTGGACTTGCCCGAGCCCGTGGGGCCGCAGACCACGATCAGCCCGAAGTTCTTCTTGCCGCCGATGCCCTTGAGCAGGCCCAGGAACTTGTCCAGGGTGTCCTGCATGAAGCCCATCTTCATGATGTCGACCTGCACGGACTTGCGGTCGAGTATGCGCATGACGCAGGACTCGCCGTAGACCGTGGGCACCATCTCGACGCGGAACTCTATGGGGTTGCCGCCGGCCAGGATCTGGATGCGTCCCGACTGCGGGATGCGCCGCTCGGTGATGTTCATCGAGCTGGTCATGATCTTGATCTTGGCCACGATGGCCTGGCGGTAGCCCCAGGGCACCGTGAACGGCCCCGGCAGCAGGCGGCCGTCCACGCGGTAGCGCAGGAGTATCTTGGAATTCTTGCCCGCGGCATCCTCAAACGGCTCGATGTGTATGTCGGAAGCCTTCATCGACAAGGCGCCCAGGATGACCGCGTTGACGAGCTTCTCGACCTCCGGCGCCGAGGCGTCGACCTCGGCGATGTCGGCCTTGGCCTCATCCCTTACGATCTCCATCCCCTCGCCGCCGGGCGCGGCGCCCTCCTCCTGCTTCTTGGCCATGTCGGCGACGAGCCGGTTCATCGCCGCGCCCTCGCCCTTGCCGTAGGCGCCGTCGAGCGCCGCGATGATGTCCTGGGGCAGGGCGAGGTAGGGCTGGACCTCCAGGCCGGTGCGCAGTTGGATGTCCTCGGAGACGAAAAAGTCCCGGGGATCGGCCATGGCCACGAACAGGACGCTCTCCTCCTTGGCGAAAGGGATGGCGTGGTGGCGCCGGGCCACGCCCTCGGGGATGATCTTGGCGATCTCGGCCTCGACGTCCATCTGGTTGAGGTCCACGGCCTTGACCTGCCACTCCTCGGAAAGGCACTTGAGCAGCTGCGCCTTGCCCAGAAGGTTCAGGTCCAGGATGGACTGCTGGAGGCTCTTGTTGTTTTTCTTGCTGTCCGCGTCCGCGGCCTTGAGCTTGTCCTCGGCGAGTATCTTGCGCTCGGCGAGTATCTCGGCCACGGTCTTGCGGCGCTGCAAGCCTTTGACTGCCATGAGTTACCTCGTCATTGACGGCAATCCCACAACTAAAAACCACGCCAACAAACGGCAAAACCACCCCTAACGAAACAGTCGTCCCCCCCGACTTAACGACTTGCGACAACTACCACTCCAACGGCTCCGACGCCCCCCTCATATGGGGGCGCCGGTTGCGCGTTCGCTTCGCTCGCGCGCTGGCTTAACGGATTTCCAGCCGGTCGCCGGCTTGGACCGAGCCCTTGAGCGACCCGCCGGGGAGTTCCAGGACGCTGCGCGCCCGGAAAACCCAGGGCGAGAGGCGCCAAGGCTTGAGATTCTCAATGACCCGAACGGCCTTGAGCTGCCGGTCCAGGAAGACGACGTCGATGGGAAACCTCATGAAGAAGGTGTGGATCATCGGGCACGGCAAGATCCACAAACCCTCTCCCGGTTCCATCGCGTCCCGGCCCAGGAGCCCGCGCGAGCGGGAGTCGAAGTCCTCGGCCTTGGCGACCTTGACCGCGATCTCGCGCACGCGCGTAAGATTAAAAGCTATCAAAATAATTCTCCGGGTTCAACGAATCACCGCCAGCCGGCCGCGGGCGCTGCCCTTGTCCGTGGAGACCACGAACAGGTACGACCCGGTGGCCACGGGATGGCCGCCCTTGTTCTTGCCGTCCCAGGTCAGGCCCGTGAGCTCGCGCACGAGTTCCCCGCTGGTGGTGTAGACCTTGATCTTGGCGTCGCGGCCCTGGAGGCTGGTCGGGATCGAGAAAGAAACGGAGCCGGTCCGGGAGGTCCGGAAAGGGTTGGGAAAGGCGATGGGCTCCTTGTCGCCGTCGAAGTCGGCCAGGGTGCCCCGGACCGCCAGGCGCATGGAGCGGAAGGCGTTGATGCGGCCGGCGCCGCTGAGCTCGCCCAGCGGACGCCCCGCGATCTCCAGTCCCGCCACGCCTATGGAATCGGCGCCCCCTCTTATGGCGTTTTGCACATCGGCCGCGGAGAAGTCCGGCTTGGCCGCCAGAATCAAGGCCGCCAGGCCCGCGACGTGCGGCGCGGCGAAGGAGGTCCCCATGGGGCTGGCCAGGCCGTTGTTGACGTCCGTGGTCAGGACCCCGACTCCGGGAGCCGCCACTCCGTAGCCGGCCAGGGCCGCGCCGCGAGACGAGAAGCTGGCAATATTATTGGCGGAATCCACCGCGCCCACCGGCATGACGCCCCCGCCGGCGTTTACGACGGCTACGGAGGCGGCGCAAATAGCGGGAGAGTTGACCTCGCCTCCGTCGTTTCCGGCCGCGATGGCCACGGGGATGTCTTTGGAAACCGCAGCCGCCAAGGCGTTAGCCACCGGTTCAGAGCAGTCCCCCGTCCCCCCCAGGCTGATGTTGATGGCGAGCCTTCCGTACTGCGCCGTGTTCTGAAGCCCGGTGGAGAAGGAGATGGCCGTGATCACGGCCGCGTCGTCGGTGCCGCAGCCGGCGCCCGAGCAATCATCCGCGCAGTCCGCGTCCCGGAACACCTTGATGGACAGAAGCTGGGCGTCCCAGGATACGCCCGCAATGGCAACGGAATTGTTGGCCGTCGCGGCCGCGATGCCGGCCACCCGCGTGGCATGGTTGCACGCCCAGCTATCGGGCGCTTTGGGATCGTAGGCGACGCAGGGGCCGTTGTCCCCCGGAGGGTTGACGTCGTTCTTGCTGTTTCCGGGGCTGCAATAAAGCCCGCCCACGATCTTGCCGCTCAAGTCCGGCTGGGTGCCGTCTATGCCCGTATCTATGACCACCACGGTGGTCCTGCATGAAGCCCCCACCTCGTACTCCCAGGCCGCGGGCGCGTTGATCTGGGCCAGGTTCCACTGGGATGAAAACTGCGGGCCGTTGGGGACTTTGTTAGGCCGATAGACTCGGTTGGGCGAGACATCGAGCACCCCCGCGGCCGAGCGCAGGAGGTCCAACCCCGGGGCCACGGAAAATCCCGCCGGCAGGGCGACCTGGGTCCAGCCGAAGGGCAGCTCCGCGATGAGCTCCGCGCCCTTGGCGCGCAGGGCCGAGCGGCGGGCGGCGTCATCCGCCGCCGTGGAGAAGCGGACCAGCACCTGCTCGGCCACGACTTCCAGCGTGCCGCCGGCGGCCGCAGCGGCGCCGCGCAGGGCGGGATAGGCGCGCAAGTCGAGCTTCTCGATCCTGATGGCGGACGCCGGCGCGCAGAAGCCGGCCGTCAAGGCCAAAGCCAGCCAGATTCTCCTCATGCCAGTCCGTTCTCCTTGCGCACGACCTCGATGAGCTGATGCACGTCCGCGAGCACGTAATCCGCGCCCGAGTCCTTGGTCTCGTGCGTGTCGCCGTACCTGGCCCAGGCCGTCCTGATGCCCAGCCGCTTGGCGCCGGTGATGTCGCGCTCGGCCCAGTCGCCGACCATCAGGGTCTCCTCGGGCTTGGTCCCCAGAATCTTGAGCGCCCGGCGGAAGGGCTCGGGCGCGGGCTTGGGCGCGCCCAAATCCGCCGAGGTCACCACCTCGTCGAAATAGTGGTGCAGGCCGAGGCTGACCACGCGCAGCCAGACCTCGAGCTTGGGCGCATCGGAGAGGGCCACGCAGCGCAGACCCAGGCGCGCCAGGGTAAGCAGGGTCAAGTGCACGCGCGGATAGAGGGCCATGCTGCCGCTCTTGGCCCGGCGGTAGGCCACGATCCCCGCGGCCAGGACCTTGTAGTCAACGGCGCCCAGTTCCTTCTTGAGTACCTTGTCGAATATGCGCTGGTCCTCCCAGCCTTCCGCCGCGTAGGCGTCGAAGACCTTGCGCGCCATCTCATCGCGCCCCAGGGGCAGGCCCGCGTCGATCATCCCTTCCACGGCGGACTCCACGGCCACGCGTTTGGTGCGCATGAAGTCGGTCAGGGTGTTGTCGACGTCGAAGATCAGGGCGCGGATCACGGACGGCTCCCGACAAAACGGAGAACGGCATCACTCCCCCAACGGAACAGAAAGCCCCCCTCAAGGGGGGCTTTCTGGACTCGCGATCCCTTCGGGATCGCGAGTTGGGGAACGAAAACGGCCAAAGACACTCTACTCCTCGTCCTTGGCCCTGCCTATGTACTGCCCGCTCCGGGTGTCCACGGAGATCTTCTCCCCCTCTTTTATGAAAAGCGGGACGTTGATCTCCAGGCCGGTGTCCAGGGTCGCGGGCTTGACCATGTTGGCCACGGAGTCGCCCTTGACGCCCGGGACGGTGGAAACGACGGTGAGCACGACGTTGGCCGGCAGTTCGATGTTGGTGAGCTTCTCGTCGACGTAGACGCCCAGGACCTGCATGTTCTCGCGCAGGAACCTGGCCTGGGGACCGAGCTTCTCCTTGGGGAAGGAGACCTGCTCGTAGGTCTCCATGTCCATGAACACGGCCTTGTCGCCCTCGGCGTAGATGTACTGCTTCTCGCGCTTGGTGACCGGCACTTCGCGGAACTTGGTGCCGGAGGCGTAGGACTTCTCGCAGACCGAGCCGGTGGCCAGGGAGCGCAGGGTGGTGCGGTAGACCGCCGCGGATTGGGACTTGCGGTGATGCTGGTAGGTCAAGATCTCCCAGATCTGGCCGTCGTCCTCGAAGACGAGGCCGTTGTGAAAATCAGAGGTGCTGATCATCGTTCCCCCTTCGCCGGATGTAATTGTTGATAATGTTACAATATTCGACGATGCAATATGACTTGGCCGAGGCGCGCGGCGTCACCGCCCTGCTCATCGGCAGGCTGGGAGACATGATCGTGGCCTCGCCCATGCTGCGGGCCCTGCGCCGGGCGGCCCCGGAGGCGCGCCTGCGCCTGGTAGCTTCGGCGGCGTCCCGGCAGGCGGCGGCGATGATTCCCGGCGTCGACGAGGTCGTTCTTATTCATCCCTATTGGAAGCCGGCGGGCAACTGCCGGGCCGCCGCCGCCTTGCGGGCGCGGCCCTGCGACCTCCTGGTGGACCTCAATCCCTCCCCCTCCCGGACCTCGGCCGCGCTGGCCGCGCTGGCCCGCTCTCCGGTCAAGGCGGCCTTCAGCAAGGGGCGCTTCGATTTTCTCTATACCGACCGGGCCGAGGCGCCGGCGGAGCGCGAGCACATGCTGGACCGCTACGCCCGGCTGGCCCGGCTGCTGAACCTGGACTACGAACCCAGGCTCGAGGTGCGCTTGAAGCCCGAGGACGAGCGCTCCGCCGAGGCCGTCGCGGCCGGCTGGGACAGGCCCGCGGGCTTGCGCCTGCTCGTGCACGCGGGCAATTTCAAGAAATTCGACAACCGCTGGCCGGAGGACAAGTTCGCGGAGCTTTGCGGCGGGCTCCAGGGCAATCTCGGCATCGACCTGGTCTTCCTGGCCGGCCCCGGCGAGGCCGGTCCCGTGGCCGCCCTCGCCTCGCGCCTCAAGCGGCCCGCGCCCGTGGCGGGACCCTTCCCGGCGGCGGTGACCGCGGCCCTGCTCAAGCGCGCCGACGCGCTGCTGTGCAACATCACGGGCACCACGCACCTGGCCGCGGCCGTGGGCACGCCGACCTTCGGGCTCTACTCGGGCTACACCCACGCGGTCTGGCGGCCCCGGGACCCCGGGCATGACGGCGTGGTTTCGGGCGACTGGGAATCTTGCCGCGGCATCCCGGTCGAGGCGGCGCGCGCGAGACTGGAAGGCTTCCTGGCCCGGCTCCAGGCCCGGGCATGATCGTCGCGGTCGGCCTCAGCGGCGGGGTGGACTCCGCCGTAGCGGCGCGCCTGCTCCAGGAGCAGGGGCACGAGGTGCTCGGGATCACGATGCGGACGTGGGACGGCTGCGCGCCGCTGGAGGATCGCGGCCTCTCCGGCTGCTACGGCCCCGGCGAGGCGCGCGACCTGGAGTCCGCGGCGCGGGTCTGCGCGCGGCTGGGCATCGCGCACCACGTTCTGGATCTCTCCCGGGAATTCAACGCCTTGGTCCTGGACTATTTCCGCGCGGAGTACCGCGCGGGCCGCACGCCCAACCCGTGCGTGCGCTGCAATCGAGCCGTCAAGTTCGGCGCCCTGCTCGCGCAGGCCCGCCGCCGGGGCCTGCGCTTCGAGCGCTTCGCCACGGGCCACTACGCCCGCCTGGAGGCGAAGGACGGCGGGGTCCGGCTGCGCCGCGCCGCCGACCGCCGCAAGGACCAGTCCTACTTCCTGGCGGGGCTGGCGCAGGAGCAGCTCCGGGAGTTGGTCCTGCCCCTGGGCGGCTTGGAGAAGTCCCGGGTCAAGGAGCTGGCCCGGTCGCTGGGCTGGACGGACCTGGCGGAAAAGCCGGAAAGCCAGGACTTCGTCGAATGCCGCGGCTACGCTCCGCTCTTCGGCGCGGCCGACTCGCGGCCGGGCCCCATCCTCGACCTGGCCGGCCGGCGGCTCGGCGAGCACCGGGGCATCGTGCATTACACCGTCGGACAGCGCAAGGGCGTGGGCTTGGGCGGCGGCGCGGCGCCGCTCTACGTGGCGCGCATAGACGCCTCGGCCGGCGCCGTCGTGGTCGGTCCCGAGTCGGCGCTCTACCGGCGGACCTTTTCGGTCCGGGAACTGCGCTGGGCGCACGGCGCGGCCCCGGCCGGACCCGCGCGCCTGCGCGTCCAGATTCGCCAGCGCCACCGCGCCGCGCCGGCGCGCGTCGTCCCCGGCCCCGCCGCGGACGAGGCGGCCGTGGCTTTCGACGAGCCGCAGCGCGCCGTCACTCCCGGACAAGCCGCGGTCTTCTACGCGGGCGACGCCGTATCCGGCTGCGGGACCATCGCGGACATGGACCAAAACGCGAGTCCTATGCTAAGATAGCGAATCCGGCACCCGCATGCCGGGAATTCGCGCCATGCTCCCGAAAGACTCCGGTCCCATCCTGATCGTAGACGACGACGAGGAATTCCTTTTATTCCTCAAGACCGCCCTGGACGGGGCCGGCTACCAGACCACGGCGGCCGCCTCCGCCGCCGAAGCCTCCCGCGAGCTCGCGCGGCGGGATTTCGCCCTAATCCTCACCGACCTGCGCCTGGCCCCCGCCTCGGGGATCGATCTCATCAAGGCGGCGCGCCGCCGCCACCCCCTGGCCGTGGGCATGATCATCTCGGCCCACGGCGGCGTCAGCGCGGCCCTGGAGGCCTTGCGCGAGGGCGCCTACGATTTCCTGCTCAAGCCGTGCCCATCCGAGGTCTTGCTGGCCGCCGTGGCCCGGGCCTTGGAGCATCACCGGCTCAACCAAGACCTGCTCGACAAGACGGCCCAGCTCGAGCGCGTCGAAGGGCAGCTGAAGAACAAGTCGCGCCTGCTCCACGACGTATCCCATGAGTTTCGCAATCCGCTCTCGGTGGTCTGCGGCTACTCGTCGCTGCTGCTGAGCGGCGAGCCGCAGTCGCTGCCCCCCCGCGAGCTGGCGCGCAACCTGCGCTCCATCCACCATAACGCCGCGCGCCTGAACTCCATGGTCGAGGACCTGCTCGACTCGGCGCGCCTGGCCGGCGGCAAGGTGAGGCTCAACCCGCGGCCCGTGGACATCCCGCGGCTGGTGGCCGAATCCGTCGAGGACCACGGCTTCATGGCGGCCCAGCGCGGCCTGCGCCTGACCGCCGACTGCCCGGCCGGACGCGAATTGGCGGTCAACGCCGACTACGACAAGGTTTACCAGGTCCTCGCCAACCTGATCGGCAACGCCATGAAGTTCACTCCGGACGGAGGCTCCGTCGCGGTCTCGGCCGCGGCCGAGGGCGGCGGCGTCCGCCTCTGCGTGCGCGACACCGGCCCCGGGCTGTCCGCCGATGACGCCGCGCGCGTCTTCGAGCGTTTTTATCAGGCCGAGGGCGGGCGCGCGGCGCAGCGCGGCCTGGGCTTGGGCCTGGCCATTTGCCGGGAGCTCGTCGAGCTGCACGGCGGGCGCATCTGGGTCGAGACCGAGCCCGCCCGCGGCTGCGCCTTCTTTTTCACCCTCCCCGGGGATGGGGACGTTCCTTGCTTTTCTTGCGAAACTCCCCCCGCCGAAGGGAAATAGTCCGGGGTCCGCGTCAGCGGACCCTGTAGACCGCGGTACCCTCGCCGGAATCGCCGAACACGAGTTCATAGCGGCCGGCATCGGACAGCCAGACCGCCAGCCGATCCCGGGACATGGGGTCATGCGGGGTATTCCCGGAGATCGTCGTCATGAAGCCGTCGTTGGGCGCGGCCAGGATGTAGGCCGCGCCCGCGGCCCGCAGCCGGCTCCGGAACGATTCGGGATCGGCCGTCCGGGGCAGACGGACGCAGGGACGGCCGGAAAGCAGGTGCAGCCTGCCGTCGAGCTCCGCGGCGAAGACGTCGCCTTCGGCGGTGGCGCGGCGAATCCAGGCCAGGGTCCGCTCGGGCGGCGTGTTGACCGGGGTTCTTTCCCGCAGCGAGACGCGGACCACGCGCGCCACCGGCGCCGCGCTCAGGGCCGCGCTCAAGGCCAGGACGGCCGCTACGAACCGGCCGCCCAGGCTCCAGCGCCGGCCGAAGGCGTGCACGCCCAGGAATAGCAGGGGAACGACCACGGGCAGCAGCGTGAAGATATAGCGCCCGCACTGCAAGTGCAGCTGCAGATGCAGCGCCGCGTAGAGGCCGAAATAGACGATCAACAGCTTGCGCCAGCCCCGCCCGCCCCAGGCCAGCAGGCCGGCGGCCGAAGCCGCCAAGCCCAGGCCCACGGCCGCAACCTCGAACCAGGCCGAGTCCGGTCCGCGGAAAAGCGTGCGCCGGAACAGCTCCGGGCCGTAGTAGGACGCGTTGCGCGCCACGCGCGCCCGCAGGCCCGCCCAAAGGCTCTCGCGCCAGGGGCCGCGAGCTCCGAGCCGTGGGAAAGGGGCGGGCCGCCGGCCAGCCAATTGCGCAGCAGCCACGGCGCGGCCACGGCCGCGGCGCCCGCGGCCGCCCAGAACGCGTCCCGCCAGCGGCGCTCCCAGAGCAAACACAGGACCAGGGCCAAGGCGAAGGCGGCTCCCGTCGGCCTTACGAGAAAGGCCGCGCCGCAAAGCGCTCCCAGCCCCGCCCAGACCGCGGGCCGCCGCCCGTCCCAAGCCGCGCGGGCGGCCAGGAAAACCAGCGGCGTGAGGGCAAAATACGGCAGGTCGGAAAGAACGGCGCCGGAGACGCTGGCCGTCAGCGGATTGAATCCCGCCGCGGCGACGGCCGCCCAGGCGACGCCGGCCGGCAGCTCGGCGGAAAAGCACAGCCAGGTCAGCGCCAGCCCCCCGACGCTCAGCAGCACCGACAACAGCTGGGCCGCGCGAAACGAATCTCCGAAGAGCCAGAGCCACGGGGCCAGCAGGGCGGGATAACCGGGAAGGTAATGGACCAAGGGCGGCGCTCCCGGCGCGTTGAGCTCCCGGAACCCTCCCCGCAGCAGCGAACGCGCGCCGATCAAGTAGAACGCGTCGTCGTTGAAAAAGCCGACATAATAGGCCCTAAGGCAAAGCAGATAAAGCCCGGCCAGCCCGGCCAACAAACCGGCGGCGCAAATTGCCGGGCTTATCTTAGCGGTCACTTGGATGCCCGATCCTGCGCGCCAAAGCCGCAAAAGCCGCGAAAGGGATCTCCTCCGGCCGCGCCGAATCCGCGATCCCGCAGGCCGCGAAGGCCTCGGCCACGGCCGGACGAGGCAAGCCCAGGGCTCGGGCCAGGACGCCCGCGGCCATCTTGCGCCGCTGGCCGAAGGCGGCGCGGGCGACCTTGAAAAACGCCGCCTGCTCCGTATCCGGCAGCAGCGGCTCCGGACGCCGCCGCAGCCGCACCACCGCGGAATCCACCTTGGGCCGCGGCCGGAACGCATCCGGCGCCACGTCCAGCACGCGTTCGGCCTCGGCGCGCAGCAGGACCGAAAGCGTCAGCAAGCCGTAGTCCCCGCCCCCGGTCC
>JAQUMZ010000054.1 GCA_028717865.1 Elusimicrobiota bacterium
ATCACGCGCCTGGGCATGATGGGTGTCGAGCCGTTCCTGGTCAGTTCCGCCCTGCTCATGGTCCTGGCGCAGAGGCTGGTGCGCGGCATCTGCCCGCAATGCAAGGAGCCCTACGAGGTGGAACTGGACTGGCTGATCAAGCTCGGGGTGCCGCCGACGCAGCTTCAGGCCCGGGGCGGAAAGGTGACCCTGCACAAGGGCAAGGGTTGCGATAACTGCGCCGGGACGGGCTATCGCGGCCGGCAGGGGCTCTACGAGATACTCGAGGTCACGGACATCGTCCGCCAGCTGATCCTGGACAAGGCTTCGACTCATGCTATCAAGGATGCCGGCATCAAGCAGGGGATGCTGACCTTGCGCACCTGCGCCGTTCGCAAGCTCTTGGCGGGCGTCACCACCGTCGAGGAGATGATCCGCGTTACCGCGTCCGACATAGAGGGCTGAAGATTCCCATGATATCGATGAGCGAGCTGTTCCTTTTGATGCACGAGCGGGGCGCCTCGGATTTGCACATGACCGTGGGCGCGCCCCCGACCCTGCGCATCGACGGCCATTTGGTGCCCACGCCTTTTGACCGGCTTTCGCACGACACGGCGCAAAGCCTGATTTTCTCGCTGCTGACCGAGACCCAGCGCCAAAGGTTCGAGGCCACCAACGAGCTCGACCTGGCCTTCAGCCTCAAGGGCATCGGTCGTTTGCGCATGAACGTCTTCCGCCAGCGCGGCGCCATCGGGGCCGCCATCCGGTCCATCCCGGCCTCGTTCAAGACCTTCGAGGAGATCGGCCTGCCCCCCGTGATCTACGACGTGATGAAGGTCCCCAAGGGGCTGGTGCTGGTGACCGGGCCCACGGGCAGCGGCAAATCGACCACCATCGCGAGCATGATCGACTACGTCAACGAGAACCGCTGCGCCCACATCGTCACCATCGAGGACCCCATCGAGTACGTGCACAGCCACAAGAAGTGCATCATAAACCAGCGCGAGGTCGGCCAGGACACGGAATCCTTCGGCGCCTCGCTCAAGCACGTCCTGCGCCAGGATCCCAACGTCATTCTCATCGGCGAGCTGCGCGATCTGGACACCATCTCCGCCGCCCTGACCATCGCGGAAACCGGGCACCTGGTCTTCGCCACCCTGCACACCACGGATTGCGCCCAGACCATCAATCGCATCATCGACGTCTTCCCCCAGCACCAGCTCGACCAGGTGCGCGTGCAGCTTTCGTTCGTGCTGCAGGCGGTCATCTGCCAGCAACTGATGGCCCACGCCTCGGGCACGGGCCGCGTCCTGGCCGCCGAGGTCCTGATCGTGACCGCCGCCATCCGCAACCTGATCCGAGAGCAGAAGGTGGAGCAGGTCCAGCTGGCGATCCAGACCGGGGGCAAGGTCGGCATGCAGACCATGAACCAAAGCCTGGCCGATCTCTACCGGCAGGGACGCGTCACGTTCCAGGAGGCGATGATCCGCTCCCTGGATCCCGAGGACCTGCGGCGGCTCATGCAGAGGGGCATGACGCAGAGCCCGGCGCGTTGAGACGACATGTGCTATCATTAGCGGGAGCGCGGGATTATGCCGGTATTCACCTATAAGGCCAAGAGTTCGGAGGGCTCCCTCGTCGAGGGCACGGTCGACGCGGAGGAGCAGAAGGCCGCCGTCGAGCGCTTGCGCGCGCAGAAGCTGGTCATCCTGGAGATCAGCGAGAACTCGGCGGGGCTGGCCGCGCTAAAGAGCATCTTCAAGAGAAAAGGCAAGGTGCGCTCCCGCGACCTGGTGCTTTTCTCGCGCCAGCTTTCCACGCTGGTGGGCGCCGGCGTGCCCATCGTCCAGAGTCTGTCCATCTTGGAGGCCCAGGCGGAGAACCCGGTCTTCAAGGAGGTCGTGGGGGCGGTCCGGGCCGACATCGAAAGCGGCTTGTCCATTTCCGACGCGCTGCGCAAGCACCCGGATGCGTTCCCCGAGCTCTATACCTCGATGATCAAGGCCGGCGAGTTGGGCGGCATCCTGGACACCATCCTGGAGCGCCTTACGGCCTACATGGAGGCCAACGAGGCGCTGAAGGCCAAGGTCAAGTCGGCGATGATGTACCCCATCATCGTGCTCAGCATCTGCTTCGTCATCACCGTTTTCCTGATGACCTTCGTCATCCCGCGCTTCGCCACCATATTCCTGAGCTTCGGCGCGGAACTGCCCCTGCTGACCCAGATCCTGCTGGACACCTCGAAACTGATGATAAAGTACTTCTACATGATCATCATCGGTCCGATCGGCATGTGGTACGCTTTCAAGAGATGGTACAAGACCCCGGGCGGGCAGAAGATCATAGACGGCAAGATGCTGGTGGTGCCCATCTTCGGCATCATACTCAAGAAAGTCGCCGTGGCGCGCTTCACCCGGACCCTGGGGACCTTGATCAAATCCGGCGTGCCCATCCTGCAGGCCTTGGAGACCGTGGCCGCCACGGCCGGCAACGTGGTCATCGCCGAGGCCGTGCTCGACGCCCGCGAGTCCATCCGCGAGGGCGGGCACCTCAGCGATCCCCTGCGCAAATCCGGGGTGTTCCCCAACATGGTCACGGCCATGATCTCGGTGGGGGAGGAGACCGGCGCGCTCGACACCATGCTCGCCAAGATCGCCGACTTCTACGACCAGGAGGTCGACACCGCCATCAAGGGCTTGACCTCGCTCATCGAGCCCATCGTCATCGTGATCATGGGCACCATCGTCGGCACCATCGTGGCCGCGATGTTCCTGCCCATGTTCGGCATGGGCGAGCTGGCGGGCAACATGGAAGGCAAGTAGGGCGCGGCCTAGGGCCGGGGCAGCAGGTCTTTTTTCCGCAGCAGGCGGTGATAGGCCATGCCGAAACGGTGGGCCTCGTCGCGCAGGCGCTGCAGCAGCCGCAGGGCGGGCCGGGAGCGCTCCAGGATCAAGGACTCGGCCTTCCCGGGCAGGAATATCTCCTCGATGCGCTTGGCCAGGGCCGCGGCCGGGAGCTTGAGCTTGAGCCCGGCCAGCGCGCCCAGGGCCGCGCCCAGCTGGCCCTTGCCGCCGTCCACGACGACCAGGTCCGGCAAGGGGTCGTCCTCGGCCAGCATCCGGCGGTAGCGGCGGCCGACGGCCTCGGCCAGGGCCTTGAAATCGTCTATGCCCGCGACGCCGCGGATGCGGAAGCGGCGGTAGTGGTCCTGGTGGGGCTGCCCGCCGCGGAAGCAGACCATGCCCGCGACGTGCTGGCGGCCCTGGAAATGCGAGACGTCGAAGCATTCGATGTGGAAGGGGGTCTTGGCCAGGCCTAGGGCGTCGCGCAGGTCGGTGACGGAGCGGCTGGCGGCCACGGGCGCGGCGAGGTCGGCGGCGGCCACGGCCCGCACGCGCACCCGCTCGTCGATCTGGTCCAGGGCGCGTATGTTGTCGCGCAGGCGGGCCGCCTTCTCGTATTCCAGGGCTTTTGAAGCCTGGCGCATTTCGGCTTCAAAGCGCGCGCGCAGGTCCGCTCTGCGCCCGGAGAAGAACAGCACGGCGTTTTTGACCACCTCCATGTAGTCCGCGCGGCTGATATGATCGGCGCAGGGCGCGGGACAGGCCTTGGTGTGGAAGTAGAGGCAGCCGTGGAGCTTGCGGGGGTCGAGCGGCTTGGCTGGGCCGAAGTCCCAGTGGCAGGGACGCAGGGGGAAGAATTTCTGCTTCCAGAAATATTCGAGCAGGCCCCGGATGGGGGCGACCTTGGGATAGGGCCCGAAATAGAGGCTGCCGTCCGGGAGCCTGCGCCGGGTGAGCAGTATCCGGGGGAACTCCTCCTTGACCGTTATCTTGACCAGGGGATAGGATTTGTCGTCCTTCCACATCGAATTGAAGAACGGCATGTGCCCGCGGATGAGGCGGCGCTCCAGGAGCAGCGCCTCGCGCTCGGAGGCGCAGGGGATGTAGTCGATGGCGCGCACCAGGGGGACCAACTGCGAGGTCTTGAGGTCCCGGCGCGTCGGGTTGAAATATTGGGAGACCCGCTTATAGAGGTCGTTGGCCTTGCCTATGTAGATGACGGCGGCCGAGGCGTCGCGCATGATGTAGACGCCGCAGGCGTGGGGGATGTGGGAGCGGTCGATTCCCGGGGCCACGCCTCCATTGTATAAAAGCGGACCCGATCTTGCGCGGCCCCTCCGGAAGTGGTTTAATCTCCGTCTATGGCAGTGAAAAAGAAGCCCACGCGCCACGCTTCGGCGCTTAAAGCCCAACGCAAATCCCTGCGCCGGTACCTGCGCAACCGGGCGATGAAAAAACAGATCCGTTCCGCGTCCAAGGCCGTCGTGGAGGCCAAGGGCGCCGGCGCCTCTGAATTGCTGGCCAAGTCCGCCGCCGCTTTGGACAAGGCCGCCCGGCACGGCGTGATACATTGGAAGACCGCGGCGCGCAAGAAGTCGCGTTTGGCCAAGCGCGCGGCCGCCCAGGCCTCCGCGCCGGCCCAGGCTCCGGCCGCGGCTTAACGGCGGCGGGGACCTCGCGGAAGGGACGCCCTCAGGGGCGTCCTTTTCCATGCCCCGGCGGGCAACGGCGGGATATAGAGCGTGCTGGCCTCTCCGGCCGCGGCCAGATTCCGTTCCAGCTTGGCCGGGGTGGTCCTGATTATCCGGTCTGCGCCGCCCCGCCAGGCGCATTCCACCAGAGCCAAGGCATGGTCGGACGGATAACTTGCCGCGATTTCCGCGGCCCAGAGTTTCCTTATCGAGCCGCCTTCCGGACGCGCCAGTTGAAACACGTCGAAAACGAGGATGTGACGGTCCGGTAGTATCGCGCGGACGTCGTTAGTGGTGCAGGCGCTGAGCAGCAGGACGCCCCGCGAGCCCAAGCCGCGCACGCCCACTGCGTTCAACGCGGCGTTCAGCGACGACACCGCGTCCAGGACCCGCCAGCGTACGCCCCGCCGCTCGCACAGCCGGATCAGCTCATCGGCTATGCCGCACAAGAACCCGGGATGCCCGTAGGTCAGGAAGCCCACGCGGGCGTGGCGGTCGAAAAGCGCCATGGTGCGCCGGGCCATCTCGGGAATGGGCATGTCGCGCGTGAAGGCGACGCCGGGGTCGTCCAGGAACACGAGGTTCCCGCAATATCTGGACAAGCGGCCGGCGCCATGCCGGTCCAGCGCGGCGCAAAGCACTACGTCGGCCTTGGCCAGCTGGCTCAGGGTTTCCAGGGTGATCTGCTCGGGCCGCAGGCCGTAGGAGGCGAGCAGCAGCAGTTTCATGCCGGCGCGCAGATGTCCACGAGCAGGCGCTCCAACTCCAGGGCCGGCGCCAGCCAGGAGCGTGACTTGAGCGCGACCTCCGCGTCCAGGCAGAGGCGCAGGTCGCGCCGCAGCCGCTTCTCCGAGAGGCGGGCGAGGATGGCCAGGAAGTCCCGGTCGTAATACTCGTTGAGGCGCAGGGCCTTGAAAATCTCCGCCTGGCCGAGGCCCGCCTTGAGCATGCGCTTGGCGCGCAGCTGCTTGGCCGCGGCCGAGGCTATCTGGGCCAGGACCCGGAAGGCCTGCTCGCCGGGTTTGCCCTCGCCCAGCAGGCGGCGGGCCTGCTCCAGGCCGGCCTTGAGGCTGCGCGCCTGGACGAGCCGGGGCAAGGCGAATGGGTCGGCGCTCTTATGGTAGCCCAGGCAGGCGGCCACCTGCTCGAGTCCGATCTCCGGCCGGTCTCCCGCGAAGAGCGCGGCTTTTTCGAGCTCCTGCTTGAGAATCGCCCAATCGGTTCCGGCCTCGGCCACCAGGGCCTGCGCGGCCTCGGCGGCCAGGCGCTTGCCGGCCTGCCGCGCCTGCGCCTGCAGGCGCGCGGATGCGTCCTCCTCGCGCAGCGGCCGGAAGAGGCAGACCGCGCCCGCGGCGGAGGCGGCCTTGACCAGGGCGTCGCGGGGATCTATCTTGCGCTCGTCCGATAAGAGCACCAGGGTCGTGCTCGCGCTGGGCCGCTTAAGATACGCGATCAGCGCGGCCCGGGCCTCGGCCGGCAGGCGCGGCGAGCGCACGACGACCAGGCGGCGGTCGGAAAAAACGGGCATGGTCATGGCTTCGGAGACGACCGCGGCGGGGTCGATGTCTCCGGAGAACTCGGCGAGGTTGAAGCTGTCGGGCTTTAGGGCGGCCTTGAGCGCCGCCGCCGCCTCGAGCTGGGCCGAGACGTCCTCGCCCACGAACAGGTACGCCGGCCGGTAGGTGCCGGCCCGCCATTCCTTGACCAGTTCCGCCGCGCGCAGCTCCACGGTCAGTACGGGTTGGTGACCGGGGACAGCGGCGCCTGCGGCTTGGCCACCGGCTCGGTGGAGGGCGCGTCGCCCTGGATGGTCCGCTGCGAGGTGCCGGTCACCGTCCCGAATCCGTCGACCACGCGCGTGACGATGTCCCGGGCCAGCACGTCCCAGACCTGCTCGCGGGCCTGCTCCTCGGTCATGCCCCCGGCCAGGGTGGGGGCGGTGTAGACCAGTATGCCCTCCATGTTCTTCTCGATCCAGAGCGCCTGGTCCGATTTGCGCTTGTCCACGAAGCTGAGTTCGATCAGTATGCGCAGCTTGTAGGCGGTGGGGATGAGGCGGGAGTCGTATTGCACGGGCGTGTTGAGGTAGCGGGTGATGGTGATGTAGACCAGCCCGTCGGCTTGCGGCTCGGGGACGAGGGGATAGCGGCCGTCGCGCAGGAATTCGTCGCGCGTGCGCAGCAGCAGCTTGTCCTCCAGTCCGTATTGGCCGGTCTTGTTCAGAATGGGACGCAGGGCCAGGCGTTTTATGTTCTGGGGCAGTATCTGGGGCGTCGGATTGTAGCGGACTTCCTGGCCGCAGCCCGCGGCGGCGGCCGCCGCCGCGACGAGCACGATCCATAGTTTGCGCATGGCTACCTCGCTACGATGTTGACCAGCCGGTTGGGCACGACGATGGTCTTGGCCACGGTCTTGCCGGCGAGCGCGGCGCGGACCCGCTCCTGCGCCAGGGCCGCGTCGCGGACCGCGTCCTGCGCCGCGTCGGCCGCGAATACGAACGTGGCCCGGACCTTGCCGTTGATCTGCACGGCGTATTCGACCTCGCGGTCCTTGAGCTGCCTGGCGTCGTAGGCCGGCCAGGCCCGGCGGGCCAGCAGGTCGCGGTGCCCCAGGCGTTCCCAGAGCTCCTCGGTCATGTGCGGCGCGAAGGGGTGCAGGAGGATGAGGAGCGTCTCCAGGTCCTCCCGGGCGGGGGCGGCCTGCCTCTGGATTTCCCCGCAGTAGATCATCAGCGCCGAGATCGCGGTGTTGAAGCCGAAGCCCGCGATGTCGTCGGTGACCTTCTTGATGGTCCGGTGGCGCAGGCTCTCGGCGCCCGGCCCCTCCGCGGGCGCCTCGGACGCGAACTGCCAGACCTTGCGCAGGAAGCGGGATACCCCTTCTATGGAGCGCATGTCCCAGGGCTTGGAGGCCTCGAACGGGCCCATGAACATCTCGTAGAGCCGGAAGGCGTCGGCCCCGTACTGCTTGACCACGACGTCGGGGTTGACGACGTTTTTCTTGGACTTGGACATCTTCTCGATCTGGACCTCGAGCTTTTCGCCGGTGCCGCAGAGTTTCGCCTCGCCCGACTCGGAGAACTCGATTTCGTCGTAGGGGTGGTAGACCCCCCGGGGGTCGCGGTAGGAGTAGCTCAGGATCATGCCCTGGTGGCGCAGCTTGCGGAAGGGCTCGGGCGTGGAGACGAAGCCCAGGTCGAAGAGGACCTTGTGCCAGAAGCGGGCGTAGAGCAGATGCAGGACGGCGTGCTCGGCGCCTCCGACGTAGCAGTCCACCGGCAGCCACGCGGCTTCCCGGGCCTTATCCCAGGGCGCGGCCGCGTTGGCCGGGTCTATGAAGCGCAGGTAATACCAGCACGAGCCCGCCCATTGGGGCATGGTGTTGGTCTCGCGCCGGGCGGGCTTGCCGCAGGCGGGGCACGCGGCGTTCACCCAGTCCGGGATGGCGGCCAGGGGGGACTCGCCGGTGCCCGTGGGCTTGTAGTCGGAGGCCTGCGGCAGGAGCACGGGCAGGTCCTTTTCCGGCACCGGGACCAGGCCGCAGGCGTCGCAATGCACGATCGGGATGGGCTCGCCCCAGTAGCGCTGCCGGGAGAAAATCCAATCGCGCAGCTTGTAGTGGACCGCGGCGCGCCCCAGGCCGCGCGCGGCCAGGTGCTCGGTTATCTTCTTCTTGGCCTGCGGGCTGGGCAGGCCCTCGATGAGCGGGGAGTTGACCGAGATATCATCCTCGGAGTCGGAGACGAAGGCGGCGTCCGCCGGGGCCTGGCCTTGCCGCGGCCGCACCACCTGGATCACGGGCAGCTGGAACTTCTTGGCGAAGTCCCAGTCGCGCTCGTCGTGGGCGGGGACCGCCATGATGGCGCCCGTGCCGTAGCCGGCCAGGACGTAGTCGGCGATCCAGACCGGGATGCGTTCGCCGTTGACCGGATTGACGGCGGTCGCGCCCGTGGCCACCCCGGTCTTCTCCTTCTGCAGCTCGGTGCGTTCCAGGTCCGATTTGCCCTTGGCGGCGCAGATGTAGGCCTCGACCTCGGCGCGGCGGCCGGGCTGGCAGAGCTTGGCCGCCAGGGGATGCTCCGGGGCCAGCACCATATAGGTGGCGCCGTAAAGGGTGTCGGGCCGCGTGGTGAATACGACGATGTCGTCCCCGGTCTCGGCTTTGAAGACGACCTCGGCGCCCTCCGAGCGGCCGATCCAGTTGCGCTGCATGAGCAGGGTGGACTGCGGCCAGTCCAGGTCCTTGAGGTCGCCCTCCAGGCGGTCGGCATAGGCGGTGATCTTGAGTATCCACTGCCGGATGCGCTTGCGCTCCACCGGGGTCCCGCAGCGCTCGCAGTCGCCTCCGAAGACCTCCTCGTTGGCCAGGCCGGTCTTGCAGGAGGGGCAGAAGTTGATCGGAGCGGTGTCCTCGTAGGCCAGGCCCTTCTTGAAGAGCTGCAGGAATATCCACTGGGTCCAGCGGTAGTAGCCGGGGTCGGTGGTGTCGAGTTCGCGGTCCCAATCGTAGGAGAAGCCCAGGGACTTGATCTGGCGGCGGAAATTGGCGATGTTGCGCCGGGTTACGACCGAGGGGTGCGTGCCGGTCTGCAGGGCGTAGTTCTCGGCGGGCAGGCCGAAGGCGTCCCAGCCCATCGGATGCAGGACGTCGCAGCCCTGCATGCGCTTGGCGCGGCAGAGTATGTCGGTGGCGGTGTAGCCCTCGGGATGGCCCACGTGGAGGCCGTCGGCGGAGGGGTAGGGGAACATGTCGAGGCAGTAGAACTTCCGGCCCGGCCGGGGCTGCGCGGGAGTCCTAAAGACGCCCTCGGCCTGCCAGCGGGCCTGCCATTTGGCCTCGAGCTCCGCCCAGGGGATTCTCTCGGTCTTCACGAGGGAATTATAACATTATGGACGGTACGACTTAATTGAGCGGCTTCCCGGGCGCCGGCAATCACGGCCAAGCTTGGCCAGGCGATCTGAATCTGCGGTCCATGGGATCGAGGACCTCTTGCTCGAATCGGCGGAGTTTCTCGGCCGTGCGCGAGATGCAATCGTAGAAGCGGGCCTCGACCTCGGATCGGGGATAACCGGCGCCCAGCAGGGCCCGGGCTTCCTGCGCGCAGGGACCGCCGGAATCCGGGGCCGGATATCTCGGCTGCAACGGAGCAACGACGTCTTTCTTGAAAATGAGCTCCATGTCCCGGTCGGAGATGCGCTTGGACCCCACGCAGCCGTAGAACATGGTGCGAACCTCCTCCCAGGGCCAACCGCCGGCGCGCATCATTTTGGCGCGCTCGGCGCAGAAAGCGATGCGCGACGGGAAGTCATCTTTCGGCTGGCCCGCGGCGCGGCCGTGGCCGGCGCTCAGTCCCACGACGCCGGCTATGATGATTGTCGTTGCTCGCATGGTCGTTCCTCCTTTCGTTCGGCGATAGGAAATAAAAAATCCTTAGTCCCGGACGGGACTAAGGATTGCACCCGGCTTTCTTGATCCTAGCTTCTTGGCCTTGAACCTAGGGCGGACGGTTCAAGTCGGCTCCGTGTCTCATCTTCGCGAGATGCGGCGTCGCAACTTATCATGCAGGCAGGTTTTCTGACTCCTGGACGCGTCGTGCCTCAGCCTTCCCGGTCCATGGACCAGTGGCAAGGAGGATTTGTCTTTCCAGTTACAGCGGCGGGACCGCTCCCGATTTGCACGGGATTCCCTTTGAAGCCTTTTCAGGCGCCTGCGATGACGAACCTCTCAAAGAGCCGCGGATAACATAGCATAATCGCCTGGGAGCGTCAAAACGACGGCGCCGTTGCAAGGCGGGCCCCCGCGGCCCCGCCGGGCGGGGGGCCCGCCTCGGCGGTCACAGCTTTTGGAATATGTCGGATTCCGTGATGATGCCCACCAGCTTCTGCCCGTCGAACACGGGCAGCCGGTGCACGTTGTGACGCCGCAAGAGG
>JAQUMZ010000055.1 GCA_028717865.1 Elusimicrobiota bacterium
GCCGCGCAGCTCGACCTCGTAGCGCTCGTCGCCCAACAGCTGCCGCAGCACCGAGGCCACCTGCTCGTCGTCCTCGACCACGAGCACGACCGGTCCGGGGGCGCGCGGGCTCAGGGCGGACATGTCACAGGATGCAGGCCTGGCCGGGGACCGCCAAGGCGCAGCGCATGGGGCTGCCCCGGGCCGCGGCGCGCGCCTGCGCCGAGCGCGCGACGTCCTGCGTGGAGGCCCCCGGCAACGGCAAAAGCAGCAAACGGCGCGCGCCGGCCTGCGCGGCCAGGTCCACGGCGGGCTCCCACGCGGCGGCGTTCAAACCGTCGCTCGGACGGGGCTGGGCCAGGCTGCGACCGTAGCCGTGAATGACAAGATCGGCCCCGCGGAACAAGGAGCGGAATTTCTCGAACTCGTGCTGGTTCCAGCTCGCCGCCTCCGGACGAATCTCGTTGCAAGGGCAATATACGAGCTTGCGGCCGTTGAGCTCGAACCGATAGGCCAGCGCCGAACCGGGATGATGGGTGTAGCAGGTCCGGCCCAGGGCTCCGGGAGCCAGCAAGAACTCGCCCTCCCGCAACGGATAAAGCAAAGGCGTCGTCTTGGCCCTTTGGGGGAAGACCAGCGGAGCCTTCATCCCGTGCAGCGGCAGCCCCGCGCCCAGGCGGGATGCCAGGCGCGGCAGGCTAGAGTCGGCGTCGTCCGGACCCGCCAGCTTGACGACGGAGCCGGCGGCGAGCGGGGCGGCGCAGGCGCCGAGCTCCTCGATGGCGCCCGCGTCGTAACGGCTCAAAAGCGCCCAGCACAGCCGGGGGAAAACCCCGTGCGCCGAGACCCACGCCCCCAGGCCCGCCCCGGCGTCCAAAAATATCCAGAGATCGGCGGTCTCGACGACCGCGCCTTGCGCCAGCAGGGTCACGGCCAGCGGGGGCGCCGGCGCCGCCGGCGCCCCCGGGGAATCCTGGGGAGCTCCGAGCAGACGGCCGATGTCCCGGGCCAGCTTGGCGCTGTCGAAAGGCTTGTGCAGGAACAAGGATACGCCGTAGCGCATGGCGACGGCGCGGTCCTGCTCGAACTGCTTGGCCGTGATGACCACGATCTTGACGTGGCGGGTGGCCAGGTTCGACCGGATGTCGCGGCAGGCGCTCAGGCCGTCGAGGCCGGGCATCATGATATCGAGCACGACCAGGCGGGGACGGGTTTCCTGAACGATCTGCATGACGCCGTCGGCGCTGGGATAATGCGCCACGGTGAAGTTGCGCTCCCGCAGGACCTCGCCCAGCAAGGCGGCCACGTGCGGATCGTCGTCGAATATCAGAATGTCGGGCATAGGGAGCGATTCGTTATTGAATTTGTAACACATCTTGGCCATCCTTTGGAAGTTCCCATGGAGAACGAAAGGGAGTATTTCGACGCCGCCGCGGTCAACGACCTGGAAACCGCGCGCCTGGCCCTGCGCTGGGCCCTCGAACGCATCCGCAAGATGGAGGCGCAGCACAACGCGCTCAGCGCCGAGAAGGAGAAGGCCGCGCAGGACTGCGGCCGGCTCTCGGAGGAAATCGCCCAGAAAGACGAGGCCGTCAAGCGCTGGAAGGAGACCATCCACGCCTGGGAGGCGGCGGTCGAGGACCACCGCGAGCTGGAAACCAAGCTCCGGGAGGAACTGCGCCGCGAGGTCGCGCGCGAGGAGGACGTCCACGTCAAGGAGGAGCGCGCCCAGCTCCAGCTGCAAATCGAGGCGCTCCAGCGCGAGGCCGCCGACAAGGAGGCCCAGCTCGGGGCCTTGCGCCGCGAGCTCATCGACGCGGTCAAGACGGCCCGGTCCGAAAGCGAGCGCGAGATGCAGTCCGTACTGCTCCACCAGGAAAAAGCCCTGGAGGAGACCAAGCAGTCCCTGCTCGAGCGGCTCAAGATTCAGTCCGACCTCATCCGGTCCAAGGAGCTCGACCTGGAGGGCCAGCAGCGCCTCATCGACGAGCAGATCAAGGCCAAGGAGATGGAGTTCCGCCGCCGCTACGAGGAAAGCGAGCAGGAACTGCTCAAGCACGATCGGGAACTGCTGGCGCGCGAGGAGCAGGGTCTCGAGGAAAAGTTCCAGACTAAGCTGGCCCAGAACGAGGCCTGGCTGCGCGGGAAGGAGGCGGCCCTGGAGGAGCGGCGCGCCCAGCTCCAAGCCGAGCATGAACGGCGCCTGGACGAGCTGGAGAAGTCCTACACCCACAAGAATGAAACGGAATGGAGCCGCATGCAGGAGCGCCTGGAGGGCGAGCGCCGCTTCCTCGAGGCGCACTTCCGCGAGAAGGAAGCCCGCCTGGAGGCGGACGCGCTGCAGCGCCAGCAGGACGCCCTCAAGCACTACGAGCGCCAAGCGCAGGAATTGACGGCCAAGTACCAGGCCCAGCAGCAGCTGCTCGTGCAGCGCGAGCAGGAACTGGGCGCGCAAGGCCGGAAGGAAGTCGAAACGGCCCTGGCCGCGGGACGCGCCCAGCTCGAAAGCGCGCGGGAGGAAATGCGCAAAGCCTTCTCCGAGCGCGAAACCGCGCTGGGCTCAAAACTCCAGGATCTGGAGACCGTTTATCAAAAAAAGGAGGCGGACCTCTTCCGGCTCCGACAGGAGCTCCAGGACGGCGCCCGGACCCAAGAGGAGGCGCTCGCCGCCCGCTTCCAGGAAATGCAGCTGGCCTGGGGCGAGAAAGAGAAGGCCTTATGGGCGGCGCACCAGCAGAAGCTGGGCGAAAGCCTGGCGGTCCATCGCCAGGCCCTGGCGGCCGAACGCGGCGAACTGGAAGCCGCGTATCGGCGGCGCGAGGAGGAGCTCGCCGCTCGCGAACAGCAAATCGCGGCGCACCTGCGGACGCGCGAAAAGGAGCTGGAACAGGCCCTGCAGGCCCAAGCCGCGGCCCTGGCCGCCAAGCGGGAGGGACTGGAATCCGAGGCCCGGCGCAATTGGACGCATCGGGAGCAGGCCCTGCAGGCCGAGCACCAGGAAGACCTGGCCCGCGCGCGCGCGGAATTTTCCGCCGGCCTAGACGCCGAGCGGCTGCGCATGCAGGAGCTGCGGGCCTCCGAGGAGCGGCAGCGGTCCCAAGCGGCGGCGGCGCGCGAGACGGCCCTGCGCCAAAGCCTGGCCGCCGAACAAGCCCGGTGGACGCAGGTCCATGAGCAGGCCGACGAGAAGCTGCGCGCGGAGTTGACCGAAAAGGCCCTGGCCGACGCGGCGGCCCTGCAGGCGCAGTACGACCGGCGCTTCCAGAATCTCGACGATCAGATGCGCCGGCGCCTGGCCGAGGAACGCCAGCAGCTGGAAGCCAAATATCAAGCCTTGGAGAAGACCCTGGAGGACCGGCTCGCGACCCTGCAGGCGCAAATGGAGGAGGACCTGCGCCGCCAGCGCGAGGAACTTGCCGCCGCGGCCGAACGGGAGCTGGCGCTCAAGCGCGCCGCGCTGGCCGAGGAGCGCGCGGCGCTCGAGCGCCAATTCCAAGCCCTGCAGGCCGGCCTGGAGGCCTCCCTGCAAGAGAAGGAAAAGTCCCTGCGCGAGGAGCACTTCGCCAAGGAATCCGCGCTCAAGGCCGAAGCCGCGCAAAAGGAACTCCAATACCGCACGGCGTACGAATCCCAGCTGGCCCGGGAAAAGACCGCCCTCGAGGAGCGCCTGGCGTCCCTGGAGACCGCCCTGCGCGACAAGTGCGCCCGGGAGCAAAAGGCCCTGCAGGACGCCTGGGAGCAGCGGGAGCGCGAGTGGACGGTCCAGCGTGAGACCCTGCTCAACGCCGACCGCGAGCGCCTGGAGCAGGGCTATCGCCAAAAAGAGGCGGCTTTCGAAGCCATGCGCCGGGAATTGGAGGAAAAAAGCTCCTCGCGCGCCAAGGAACTCGAGGCCCAGGGCGTCCGCAAGGCCAAAGAGCTGGAAGAGGCCTGGCGGCGCCAGCAGGAGGAACTGGAAGCCTTGCGTCTGCAGATCATGATCGAGGCCCGCAACCGCGAGGCCGAGCTCCAGGAGCGCTTCCGCCAAAAAGAGGCCGCGCTCAAGAAGTCGGTGGATGAAAGGCTATCCGAGCTGGCCCAGCGCGAGGGCGGCTTCCAGGAGACCTGGATCAAGCGCGAGGCCGAACTGCAGTCCGTCCTCAGCGCGCGCCAGACGCAGTGGCTGAAGGCCCAGCGCGAGGAGCTCGAACGCGAGCGCCGGGAATGGGAGGAAGGCCGCGATCGCGAGATCGCCCAGCGCCGCCGGGAAATGGAACTGGCCGTCCAGCAGCGCGAGAAGATGCTCGAGGAAAGCATGCGCGCGCGCCAAAAGGAGATCGAGGGCCTGCTGGTCCACAAGGAAAAGGACCTCATCCTGGCCTACGACGACCAGCTCTTCAAGGCCCGCGCCGAGTTGGACGCCTCCTACCGCGCCCGCGAGGAGGCGCTCGAACTCAAGCAACTGGAACTGCAGAAGCGGCTCACCAGCGAGGCCGTGGCCCGGGAAACCGCCTTCGCCCTGCAGAAGAAGGAACTCGTTGAAAAAGAGATCGCCGCCCTGCGCGCCGACTTCGCGGCCAGGCAGGCCGAGCTCGAGCGCCGGACCCAGGCCGCCGAGCAGGCCGCCGCCGGACGGGCCACCGCGCTGCAGACCGAATGGGATCGGCGCAAGGACCAAGCCGCCGCCGCGGCCGCGGCGGAAAGCGACGCCCTGCGCGCCGACCTCGACCGGCGCCGGCAGGAGCTCGAGGACTCGTTCCGGGAGCGCTTCCAGCAGTTGGAAGCCGAGAAGTCCCGGGCCAGCACCGGCCTGATCGAGAAGGAAGAGGAACTCGCCCAGCACTTCCAGAAGCTCGAGCACGACCTGCGCGGAGAGCTCAACATGGCCAAGATCGAGCACGCCGCGCTATACGACGAGAAGCTGCGCAAGCTCGCGGAGGAGCGCGCCGCGCTGCAAAAGGACTATGAACTGAAGCTGCGCGAACTGGAGCAGCGCAGGCGCAAGGAAGGCCTCTAGGCCTTCGTTCTAGCGGCCACCGCCGTTAAACCCCCGCGCGATCCGGCCGTCCGGGATCGCGCGGCCGGCGCGACCCTTCCTCTGTCGCGCCGATACTATGGAGATCCACGGAACTGGGCGAGATAGCGCCCATCTCTTCGGTTCCGCATACCGCCCGGCGCGCGCACGCGGAACAGGGCGCGCGGGGGTTCGCGCGCCGCACGACCGCGCGCGAACCTCGGGGACGGCGGGGGGCCAGGTCTCTAGGCCAGTTCCGGCCGGCGCAGGAAGATCAGCCTAAACGACGCGCCCTTGATCCCCCAGGCCTTCTCCAGCGCCGTCAGGTAATCCCGGCCCTGGCGCCGGTACTTCTCCTTCAGGCGGGGCAGGCTTTGCGGCTCGGCCGCCTCCGTCTTGTAATCGGCCGCCACGGTCTTGCGCCCCAGACGATAGACCAGGTCGATCGTTCCACGCACCAGGGTCCCGTCCTCGGCATAGCAGAAAGGGACCTCGCGGCCCAGGATCTCGGCGCGGGCAAGTTCCCGGGCGGCGGCCGAGGCCAGGAATCCCTTCAAGACGGCCTCGGCCTGGCGGCGCACGGCGTCCCAGTCCGCGTCCGGCTCCGAACGCGCCAACTCCCGGCAGGCTCCCACCAGGGCCGCCGCCGGATCGGCGTCGCCGCGAAAATCCCACGCCCCCAAAACCTTGTGGCAGGCCTGCCCGATCAGCGCGCCGAGACCGGAAACCCCGGACGAACCGCGCTCGAGGCCGGAGGCCTCCAGGTATTGCGTCGGGGTGCGCGTCCAAGGCCGCCGCAACGCCTCGTCGCGCCGCGACAGCCGGCGGCGCCAGCGCGAGGCCAGCGCCGAAGCGGACGGCAGGCGGTGCTCGGGCGCGATGGCGGCGCGGCGCGCGGCCGCGGGCCGCGGCCGGCCGGCCCCCGCGAGGACACGGCGCACGGGCAAGCCGCAGCCCCCCGCCAACTCCAGGCGGGAGGCGTCATCCCGCGGCCAGGCCCCCGCTTGAGCCAGGCAGGCGGCCAGCGTGCCGGCGTCGGCCTTGCGCCGACCCAGCAGGAACAGCTGGTCCTTGGCCCGGGTCATGGCGACGTAGAGCAGGCGCACCAATTCATCCGCCTGGCGATCCCGTTCCCGGACCTCCAGAAGAGCCCGGACCGCGTCGGCGGCCTTGGCCCGCGGCAGGCGCAGGCCCGCCCGGCCGGTCCGCCAGTCCACCAGCACGGCCTGATTCGCCGCGCCGCGGCCGCTCGCGCCGGACAGATTCATGAGGAAGACGACCGGGAACTCCAGCCCTTTCGCCTTGTGGATGGAAAGCACGCGCACGGCGTCGAGATGCTCGTCGGCCAGGGGGCTTTCCCCCTCCCCGCGCGAGCCGTCCATGGCCTGGCCCGCCAATACGATGAACTCCTTGAGCGTCATCCCCCTCTCGTCGGACGCCGCGGCCGCCAGCCGCACGAACTTCATGAGGTTGGAGACCGTCTGCTGCCCGTGGTAAGCTCGCGCCGCGGCCTCCAGGAAAGGCATGCGCCGCAAGGCCGCGCAGACGAACTCGCCCAGGGGCAGGCGGCCCACCAAGGCGCGCAATTCGCGCAAGGCCGCGAAAAGCCGAGCCAAGCGTCGGCGTTCCCCGTCGGGCAGCGACCCGGGCGGATCGGCTTCGTAGGATAGGCCCCCGGCCGCGGCCAGCTCGTAGAGCCGCGCGTCGCGCAGCCCCAGCAAGGGCGAGCGCAGCAGCCCCGCCAACGATATCTTGTCCTCAGGATCGTGCAGGACGCGCAGGAGGTTGAGCAGATCGACGACCTCCTGGCTGCCGTAGAAGAGCTTCTCCATCTCGACGGCATAAGGAATGGAGGCGAGCTTGAACGCCTCGAGCAAGGCGGGCAAGGCGCTGGAGGCGCGCATGAGCACGGCTACGTCGCGGAAGCGGCGCTTGCCGCCGCCGCAGGAGCGCGTGATCCAATCCGCGATCCAGGCCGACTCGGCCCGTTGGTCCGCCGCCGCATCCGGAGCCTTCTCTCCCGGAGCCGGCTCTACGAGCACGAGCTCGACCGCGGGCTCGGCGCGCGGGCCGCGGCCGGCCGCCTGGACCGGAGCGTACTCCGGCTGGGACCCGGGCGTCGGAAGCATCACTTGCGGGAAGATCGCGTTGACCGGCTCCAGGACGGCGGCAGCGCTGCGGAAATTGGTCCGCAGGCCGCAGCTCAGGGCGCGACCGCCCTCGAGCAGGTGGGAGACGAAGCCTTGGTAGGCGGCGATGTCCGCGCCGCGAAATCGGTAAATGGACTGCTTGGGATCGCCCACGAGGAATATCCGGCCGGGCTGCGGCCGCGTATCCTGCCAACGCGCGGCGCCGCCGCCGGGCTCCTCCGCCAAGAACAGCAGCAGCTCGCCTTGGAGGGGATCGGTGTCCTGGAACTCGTCGACCAGGAACACCTCGTAACGGACCTTGAGCTCCTCGCGCGCGCCGCGGTGGTCGCGGACGAGATCGCGCGCCTTGAGGAGCAGGCCGTCGAACGACACCGCGCCCGTCCGCGCGTACTCCCGGGCGAATATCTCCACGAAAGGCGAAACCAGCCCGAAGCACCGGCGCAGCAGCCCCTCGCGGCCGGCGCAGGCGCAGCCGGCGATCCGTTGCGCCCGCTCGTAAACGGCCCGCAGGCCCGGGTCCCAATCCGCCGGCCAGCGGGCGGCGATCGGCTCCGGAGCCGCGGGCGCCAGGGGCGGCCGGCCGGCCGCGGCGGCCGCCGCGAGCTCGTCGAAATGCGCGCAAAGGCCCGCGATGGCCTCATGGATCCGGGAAGAGCCTCGGGCCGCCGGCTGTCCGCGCGCGGCCTGCCGCAGGGCGCGCGCGTCGTCCTCCAGGCTGCGCACCACGGACGGGTCCGGAAGGCCCGCCGCGGCCGAGCCCGAACGCGCCAAGCCCCGGGCAATATCCTCGAGGTCGTCCAACGGCGCCTCGCGCAGGATCGGCAGCCATTCCGCCCGGCGAGGCGCCGACTCTCCGAGTTCCTCGTCGAGCCAACGGGCCCAAGTCTCGGCGAACAGCTCGTCGAACTCGGCTCCATCGTCGACCCGGAAGCCGGGATCGACTCCCGCCTGCAGCGGATAAAGGCGCAGGATATGCGCCGCGAAGGAATGAATGGTCCCGATCTGGGCCCGCTCCATGTCCTCGAGCGCGCCGCGCACGCGTCCCATGACCTCCTCGTCGCGGCGGCCGAAATGCCGCCGCAACTCATCGATAAGCTCTTTAGCGCGCGACCCAACGACGGCCGCTCCGGACAACAAGCCCGCCAGTTCCAGCAGGCGCTCGGTCAGGCGCAAACGAATCTCTCCCGCCGCTTTCTCGGTGAAGGTCAGCGCCACGAGGGAGGTGATCGGCAGGAGCCGCTCGCGGCCGAGCAGGTTGAAGAGCATGCGGTCCGTAAGCAGCGTGGTCTTGCCCGTCCCGGCGCCCGCGACCACCACGACGTTGGCGTCGAGGCGCAGACGGGCGCGGTCGCGCTCCTCCTGGTCGCCGGCCCGGCTCACGGCAGAACCCGGAGTTTCTGAAGTTTCTGAAAGCGTGGCACCAAATTAGAGCCGGGCGGCGTGGGCTTGGAGCTGGGCCGCGAGCTTTTCGAAGTCCACGGGCTTGACCAGATGCTGGTCGAACCCGGCCGCCAGGCTGAGCTTCTCCTCATCGTCGCCCGCGCCGCCGGATACGGCCAGGAAGAGGCAATCCTTGAAGCCGTCCTCCCCGCGCAGGCGCCGGACGACCTCGCGTCCGCTCATGTCGGGCAGCCCGATGTCGAGCAGCACGGCCTGCGGACGATGGAGCAAGGCCAGCTCTATGCCGGACCGTCCGTCGCGCGCGATGAAGACCTCATGGCCGATATGCTGCAAAAAATGCGTCAAGGTCAGGCTCACCCCGTCATGGTCGTCCACGACCAGTATGCGCATGGGCCTCTGGGCGCGGGCGAGGCGCAGGCGCGGGCGGGGCGTGCGCAGACCCACGGTGCCGAACGCCGCGGCGGGCCTCGCTTCCCCTCGCTTGCGCACGGCCTGGTCCGGCGCCTTCAGCATCTCGTTGACCCTCAGGACCATCTGGTCCGTCTGCAGTTCCGCGGCCTCCTGCAGGCCGCGCTGATCTTTCAGACCCGGCAGCCTCATCAATGAAAGCGTGCCCTTGAGCGCGGCCAATGCATTGCGCAGTTCGTGGCCGAGCGCGGCCAGAAATTCCCGCTTGAAGCGGCGCTGCCGGTCCAGTTCCTCGCGCAAGCGCTGGATATCCGCCGCGTCGTAGGCCCGGGGCTCCATGCCTTTTAGTGTAATCGGCATTCGAGTCCCAGTCAATAGGGATTTGCCCGGCATTTCGTTTCCCGACTCAAAATTTCGGACGCGCGCGCGCGCGAGGGCCCATGGCTCTTGCGGCACAGGGCCGGATAGGCGCAGCGGCCGCAGTTCCCGAACTCGCCGTCCTCGGGCACGATCGGGAAACAGCCGGAACGCACGAGACCGACCTCGGCCGCCACGACCTCCCAAAACGCCTCGCGATCCGCCGCGAGCTCCGCCGCCGCGTAGCGGCAGACCCGTTCGCGGCCCGTGCCCTGCGGGGACTCCTCCAAGGCGTATATGCAGGCCTCCTCCAGCCGCTCGTGGCCGGGCAGGCAGGCCGCCAGCTCGGCGTAGACGGGAAGCTGATGCAGGCGCCCGGCCAACGCCAGCCGGCGCAAGCCGGCGCCCCGGCCCCAGCGCGTCTTGTAATCCACCACCCGCCAACAGCCATCATCGGAGCGGTCAATGCGGTCCGCGAAGCCGTGGAGGCGCAGCCCGGCCAGTTCCTTCGGCCGCGGGGCGGCGACCCGCCCATCCAGGCGCGCCTCCAGCAGCGCCGGCCGCAAACCGCTGCGGCGGATATCCGCCATGTCCCAGTCCAGGAATTCGCGCAGGGTCCGCGACATGGAGCTCCGGATCGCCTCCCAAAGCAACGGATAGAGCCCGAGCGCGCCCCACCCGCGCTCGGAGAAAACCGCCTCCAGGCAGGCGTCCAGGCGCGCCGTCCAGTCCGCCTCCGCGGAACAGCCCCGATGGAAGCGCTCCAGTATCTCGTGGTAAAGGCGCCCCCGCGCCGCCGGAGGGAACTCCCCCCGCCGCGCGGCCGGCTCGGGCTGAGCCAGCCCCAGGATGCGCTCGGCGAAAAATCGGAAGGGGCAGGCGGCCAGCGCGTCCAGGGCGCTGGGCGAAAGTCCCCGGTCCGTCACGAAAGCCTCCAACTCGGCCCGCCGGCCGATGACCCCGTCCCAGGCCCCCGCGGCCGGCGACCAGGAGCCCACGGCGGCGGCGGAGGCCATCGCCTCGTCATGCCAGGCGGCGTCGACCCACGGCCCGGGCAGCCGGCCCCGGGCCGGCT
>JAQUMZ010000056.1 GCA_028717865.1 Elusimicrobiota bacterium
GCCCCCGGTAAAGATCGGATAATCCAGGCGCAGGCCCGCCAGGGAGCTCCAGGACCGCTCGTTCGGACGCGGCCAGGAGGCGTTTGACTCCGAGTACCATTGCGCGTCGGCGTAAAGCGAGAGGAAGGGCCAGCGGACCGCCTGGGAGACCTTGACCAGGGCCTCGGACTGCTCGTAGGCGCGGCGCGCGGCTCGGTAATAGGGATTGAGGGGCAAAGCCGCCTGCTGCAGGTCCGCGTAGGGGCGCAGTTCCGAGCGGGGGCCCTCCAGGCTCCCGGACAGGCTCACGGGCGCGTCGACGTCCATGGCCAGCAGATCCTTGAGCATGGTCAGGGCGAGCTCCGCGGCGTTGAGCGCCGCCAGCAGGGAGGGCTTCGCCGAGGCCACCTCGACTTTCTGGCGCAGCACGGTCAGGTCGCTGTCGAGGCCCTGGCGGTAGCGCTCCTCGATGGTCCCGAGGTGGTTTTCCGCCAGGACCAGGGCCTCGCGCTGGATGGAGGCGGTCTCGCTGGCCAGGCACACGGCGTAGAACAGGCGCTGGGCGGCGAATACGGCGTCCTGGCGCGCGGCCTGGAACTGCTCGCGGCCCGCCTCGGCGCCCAGGCGCGCCGCCTTCATCCCCTGGGAAACGGCCCCGCCCGCGAAGAGGTACTGCTGCAGGACCCCGGCGTGGCGCATGCCGTTGTCGGCCCCGGAGGTCACCACCTGGCCCCCCAGGAAAAACGACGGCCGCTTGAGGTTGCGGTTATAGCTGCCGGCAATAGTCACGCTCGGCAAGGCGGCGCCGATGGCCTGCCGGCGCTGGGCCTCCAGGAAGGCTAGCCGATCCTCGGCCAGGGCGACGTCGAGGTTGCGCTCGACGGCCAGCTGGATCGTCCGATCCAGGGTCAGCTCCAGGGGGACCGCGGCCGGCTGGGCCCGCGCGCAAAAGGCGAAAAACAGGAGGGCGAAGGCTCTCATGCCGCGGCCTGGCCGGAGCCCAGCCCGCGCAGAAGCAGCTCCATGAGCTCGTCCGACCGCGCCCGCAGCGGCCCCTTCTCGCCGCGGACGAACTTGCGGATCATGCACATGCGCAGCCCGCAGACGATGAAGAAGGCGGCGTCGTCGGGATCGACGGGCCGCAGCACGCCGCTGGCGACGCACGCCTTGACCCGCCGCGCCAGGATGTCGAGATGCGCCAGGAAGCGGCCCCGCCGCGCCGGGCTGCCGGCCCGGGGTCCGTGCAGGATGCCGCTGCCGGGCGAGAAGGGCGCCAGGAAGTAGTGCGTCTCCTCGACGAAATCGAGTTCCGCCTCCACCATGCGGCGCAGGCTGGCCAGGGTCCCGTCGGGCGGGGCCAGCTCGTCGAGCCGGCGTTCGAGCCCCTCGAGCATATCCACGAACACCGAGGCCAGCAGGTCGTCCTTGTCCCGGAAGTGGAGGTAGAGCGTCCCCTTGGCCACGCCCGCGCGGTCCGCCACGTAGCCGAGGTTGAAGGCGCCGTAGCCGCTGCGGATGAGGGTGGCGCGCGCGGCGTCCAAAATCCGGCGGCGCCGCACTTGCGCCGGTTCGGTTCGAGGCCTGGCCATAGTTAATGACTGACTAGTCAGTCATTAACATATCAATATAGGGACCTTTTGGCAACCCTGGCGCCGGCATCGCATTCCCTATTATGCAATTATGCAGTGCCTGGCACCATTATGCACCGGCGGCGATCAAAGCGAAATGCGCTTGATTCCGGCTTTTTCCAGGTCGAGCTTGCCCAAGCCCAGCTCCGCGGCCAGCACGATATGAGGGACGGCCTTCGGCTCCAAGCCGAGGATCTTGGCGCCCGCGGCGTCGGCCAGCACGGGATCGGCGGAAAGCAGCTGCATGCGCTTCATCTGGAGGTCCTCGGTGGTGGCGCCGTAGGGTCCGTTGGTCAGCATGACCAGGAAGGCGTCCACCACGTTGAGGTCGGGCTTGCGCAGCAGAGGAAATTCCGCGATGCACCGCTGCAGGTCCGTCCGGTGCCAGAAGCCCCGGTCCCAGACCACGCCCATGAGGTTCTTCAAGGCCGCCGTCATGCGCCCCCCGCCGTGGCTCTTGAGAACGGGGACGTTGATGACGACGTCGCAGTCCAGGTAAAGCTCGTGGACCAAGACCTTGTTCAGGGCGCGGCCGCCCGGGACCGCGACCTCCCGATACGCCTTGCGCTGCGCCCCCGACCGCATCACCCCGCCGGCCGCCCGGACCGCCTCGGCGATGCCCGAGCGGCGGTAGCAATCCTCCTCGCGGTTGACCGTGTGGTCGAAGCAGTAAACCGTCTTGGCGCCCGAAGACAGCGCCGCGCAGACGACGGACCCCACCAGTTCGGGGTTGGTGTCGGCGCCTTCGCTGGGCGTCTTGTCCCAGCCGATGTTGGGCTTGACCAGCACGCTCTGGCCCCGGCGCACGAAGCGTCCCATGCCGCCCAAGGCCCGGATGCCGGCCTCGAAGAGCTGCACCGGCGAGCCGCCCTTGACCGCCGCGAGCTCGGGCCGCCGGAGCGGCGCGGAGCCCGCCGCCGGCGCGCCGGCGCGCAGCAGGGGCGGCAGAAGGCCTCCCGCCAGGAAGGAGAAACCCGCCTTGATAAAGTCGCGGCGCGTGATCGCCTTCATGCGGAAATCATATATCATTGGAGGATAAAGGTATAATTTCGCCATGCTGATCCAAGAGACGCAGACCTGGAACGATATCCACGAGATCCCGGCCCTGCTCGATGCTTTCTCCCGACGGGCCCCCGCGGAACTGCCCGGCCGGGCCCTCAAGGCCGCGGACAACTCGGTACAGCTCATCGGCCGCGGCTCTTCCGACCACGCCGCAATATTCGCCAAGTATATTTGGGAAACCTACGCCGGGGTGCGCGCGGAATCCATCCATCCCCACTCGATCTTCGAGGCCCGCCGGCCCCTCAACTTCCGCGGGCGCGCGGTCTGGGCCTTCTCACAATCCGGGCGCAGCACCGACGTCGTCGCCTGCCTCAAGAAGCTCCAGCGCTGGGGCGCGCGCGGCGTCGCCGTCACCAACGAGGCCGATCCGCGCCGCAACCCCCTGGCCGCGGCCGCCGGGCGCCACATCCTCTTGTCCGGCTCGCGCGAGCTGGCCGTGGCCGCCACCAAAAGCTTCTCGCTCCAGCTTTGGCTGGCCTTCTGGACGGCCCGCGTCTGGCGCGGCTGGCCGTCGCTGGGCGAGCTGGAAGCCGTGCCGGAAACGATCCGGAGTTTCCTCGCCCGCCCGGACGGCCTGCCCCCCGCGGGACGCTTCGCGCGCATCTGGCGCCGCATGCGGCAGGCCCCGGTCCTGGCCTTCGTGGGCCGCGGACCCCTGTTCGCGGTGGCCATGGACGCCGCACTCAAGTTCCGCGAAATGGCGGGAGTCCACGCCATGGCCTATTCCGCCGCGGACTATCTCCATGGCCCGGTGGGAGCCTACGGCGCCAAGGATTTCGTGTTCCTGCTGGCGCCCTCGGCGGACGGCATCCCCGCCGACATCGCCCTGGTGCGCGGCGCCCTGCGCCGCCGGGGCACGCCCTGCGCGGTGCTGGCCCCCGCCTCGGGCAAGCCGCCCCTCAACGCCCTGCTGCTCGACGCCGAGCTCAAGCTCGCGGCGCTGGCCCTGGCCGTGGAGAAAGGACGGGACCCGGACCGGCCCAAGGGGCTTAAAAAAGTCACCCTGACTTATTGAGAGCGACATGAACGACACGACCGCGATAGGAATCCTGACCGGGGGCGGCGACTGCCCGGGACTCAACGCCGTCATACGCGCCGTGGTGAAGGCCGGCCACATGCGGGGTTGGAAAACGCTGGGCTTCCGCAACGGCTTCGAGGGCCTGCTCACGCCCTCCCGGCACGTCTGGCTGGATTACCGCGACATGGGCCACCTGCTGACCCAGGGCGGCACCATCCTGGGCACCACCAACCGCGGCCGCTTCGCCTCCAAGACCGGCCTGGGCGAGGCCCAGCGCATACCGCGGGAGATACTCGACGAGGCCAAGGCCAATTTCCACGCCCTGGGCCTCTCGGCCCTGGTCTGCGTCGGCGGAGACGGCTCCCTGACCATAGCCCAGCAGCTCTTCGAGCACGGCGTCCCCGTGATCGGCGTGCCCAAGACCATCGACAACGACCTCGACGCCACCACCATCACCTTCGGCTTCGACTCGGCGGTCTGCTGCGCCACCGACGCCCTCGACCGCCTGCACACGACTGCGGAGAGCCACAATCGCGTCATGGTGCTCGAGGTCATGGGCCGCCACGCGGGCTGGATCGCGGTCTCGGCCGGAATCTCGGGCGGAGGCGACATCATACTCATCCCCGAGATCCCCTTCAGCTACGACAAAATCTGCGCCAAGATCGCCGAGCGCGAAAGCGTCGGCCGCAAATTCACCCTGGTGGTGGCCGCCGAGGGGGCGCGCCTGCGCGACGGCGCGCTCGTCGTCGCCGACGCCGGGGCCAAGGACCGGGAGGTCCGCCTGGGCGGCATAGGCTCGGTGGTGGCCCGGGAAATCGAAAAACTCACCGAGAAGGAAACTCGCGTCTGCGTCCTAGGACACCTTCAGCGCGGCGGGGGACCGACCAGCTTCGACCGCCTGCTGTGCACCCGCTTCGGAGCCCGGGCCGTGGACCTCATCGCACGGGGCCAATTCGGGTTCATGGTCGCCCTGCGCCCGCCCGACACGGTGGCGGTGCCCATCACTGAGGCCATCGGCCGCCTGCGCCGCGTGCCCGCCGACGGAGACCTGGTGCGCGCCGCAAGGGCGCTCGGGATTTCCTTCGGGGATTAACCTGAATCACGGAGGGGCGAGACGGAGCCGTCGGGGTGGCTATCGCCGCGCGGGCAAGGAATCGTCGGCCCAGCCCGCTGGGCACACCAACAGAACGGCGCCGCCCGGAGTGGCGGCGCCGGGGTTCGCACCCTCCCTGCGGTCGGGCGCGAACCTCGCGAACAGCTTTGGCCGGTTGGTCGCCGCCGTTAAGCCGGAGCCGTCAGGGTGGCGAACCGCGGCCGGCTGCGGTTCGCTCACGAACACATAAACCTTTCGCGCGTTAGGGCAGCTTGAGCTTGCCGCCGGGCAGCGCCCCCGGCAAACCGCCGCCCAGGGCGGAAGCGGCCCCGGCCTCCGGGATGATCAGCGAGGAGGAAGCGCGCCGCCGCAGCTCCTGAATCTCGGCCATGGCCGCCTCGAAAGCTTCTTTGACCGCGGCGCCGTACTTACCGGCGGCTTCTTCCAAGGTTTGGGCGTCGATCTCGAAGCTCAAGGGCAGGCCCCCCGCCGAGGTCATCAACTGGGCCTCGCCCACGTAGACCGCGGGCCGCGAGGCGTCGGGCGATCCGTCGGACTTGACCGGTGTCAGGCGGCGCAGGGTCCCGACCTTCCGGTCGGTGAACACCTCCTCGCGGTAGAGCGCCGCGGAATCCATCCGGGTATCGGGCATGCGGGCGTCGGTCTTCATGTTTTTGTTCCTTATTTGGCGAGACGGGCGAGGACGGCTTCCACTTCCGCGTAGTCCCGCTCCTTGGTGATGTCCGGCTCGACCTTGACCCAGGCGATCCGGCCGTCCTTGCCTGCGATCACGGTGGCGCGCTGGTTGATGTTGGCGTCCGGGAAGTACAGCCCGTAGGCCTTGGCGACGGCTCGGTGCACGTCGGAAAGCAGCCGGTGCTTGAGCTTCATGTGCTCGGCCCAGGCCCGGTGGCTGTACACCGAGTCGGTGGATATGGCCGCCACCTCGCCGTAGGCTTGGAAGCGCTCCAGGCTGCCGGTGAAGCAGGCGTTTTCCTTGGTGCAGGTGGGGCTCCAATCCAGCGGGTAGAAGAACAATATCACCGTCCGGCGGCCCAGGAAGTCCCTCAAGTGGAATTCCTTGCCGTTATGGTCGGGCAGCCGGAAATCCGGGGCGGGCGTGCCCACGGCTATCGGCGTAGTCTCGGCGGTCGCGGTCTGGGTCGCCATATGTCCTCCTTGATTAAACGCTAGAGCAGAAAAAGCATCTCCCGATACTTGGGCAGGGGCCAGAGCGAGGAGTCCACCACGCCCTCCAGGGCGTCGCAAGCCTCGCGCAGCGGCGCGAACAGCGGCTTGAGCTCGCGGCAGACCAGCAAGGCCTTCTTGCCGCCCTCGGCCTCCCGTTCGATCTTGCCCAGGCTCGCGCGCAAGGCCTCCACGCCTTTGTGGACGCGGTCGATGTCGCGGGCGACTTGGCGCAGGAGCTCCGTCTGGGTCTGCAGGGAAGGCTCGGCGGGCAGCAGTTCGCGCAGGCCGCGCACGGACTCTATGAGCCGGTTCTGGTAGGCCACCGCGGCCGGCACGATCATGGATTGCGCCAGCTCGATGACGATCCGCGCCTCGATCTCGACGTCCTTGACGTAGCGCTCGAGGCGCACGTGCTGGCGCGAGAGCGCTTCCGCCTCGCTCATGACGCCGAGCCGCTCGAGCAGGGCGAGATTGTCCTTGCGGCTGAAGCCCTCCAGGGCCTCCGCCGAATTGTCCACGTTGGGCAGCCCCCGCCGCTTGGCCTCCTGGGCCCACTCCGCGGAGTAGTTGTTGCCCTCGAAGCATACCGCCTTGGCGGACTTGAAGTAGCCGCGCAGGACCTCGATCGCCGCGTCGTTGAGGGACTTGCCGGCCCGCATCTGGGCCTCGATGTCCTTGCGGGCCTCGATGAGCCGGTCGGCGACGATGGCGTTGAGGATGGTCAGGGGCAGGGCGGTGTTGGCCGAGGAGCCCACGGCCCGGAACTCGAACTTGTCCCCCGTGAAGGCGAAGGGCGAGGTGCGGTTGCGGTCGGTGTTGTCGCGCAGTATGGGCGGGATGCGGTCGATGCCGAAGTGCATCCATTGCTTGTCCTGGTTCTTGGGGGCCACGCCGTTCTCGATATCGGCCAGGACCTTGGTCAGGTGCTCCCCCAGGAAGACCGACATGATGGCCGGCGGCGCCTCGTTGGCGCCGAGGCGATGGTCGTTGCCCGAGGAAGCGATGGCGGCGCGCAAAAACAACGGATTGTCGTGCACGGCCTTGACGATGCAGACCAGGAAGACCAGGAACTGCAGGTTCTCCTGGGGCGTCTGCCCGGGCAGCAGCAGGTTGCGGCCCGCGTCCGTGGCCAGCGACCAGTTGCAGTGCTTGCCGCTGCCGTTGACCCCGGCGAAGGGCTTCTCGTGGAACAGCGCGGCCAGGCCGTGCCGGACGGCGATGCGGTCGAGTATGTCCATCACCAGCTGGTTGTGGTCGACCGCGACGTTGATCTCCTCGAAGACCGGAGCGCACTCGAACTGGTTGGGAGCCACCTCGTTGTGGCGGGTCTTGACCGGCACGCCGAGCTTGTAAAGTTCGCTCTCGGCGTCGGTCATGAACGCGAAGACCCGCTCCTCGATGCTGCCGAAATAGTGATCCTCGAGCTGCTGGCCTTTAGGCGAGGGCGCGCCCAGCAGGCTGCGCCCGGCCAGGAGCAGGTCCGGGCGGCTGTTGTAGGCCGAACGGTCGATCAGGAAATACTCCTGTTCGGGCCCGAGGGTGGGATGGACTTTCCGGGCCTGCACCCCGAAGAGCTTGAGCAGATCCAGGCTGGCCCGGTTGATGGCCTCGCAGGAACGCAGCAGCGGGGTCTTGTCGTCCAGGGACTGCCCGTTGTAGGATACGAATATAGTCGGTATGCAGAGCGTGGCCCCCCCCCGCAACTCCATGAGGAAGGCGGGCGAGGTCGGGTCCCAAGCCGTGTAGCCGCGGGCCTCGAAGGTGGCGCGCAGGCCGCCGGAGGGGAAGCTCGATGCGTCGGGCTCCGCCTGCACCAGATGGCGGCCGGAGAAATTCTCGATGGCGCGCCCGTCGCCGGAGGGCTCCACGAAGCTGTCGTGCTTCTCGGCGGTGTAGCCGGTCATGGGCTGGAACCAGTGGCAGTAATGAGTCGCGCCCTTGGACAGCGCCCAGGTCTTCATGGCCGAGGCCACGGCGTTGGCTATGTCGGGCTCGATGCGCCGGCCGTTGTCGACGGCCTCCTGGAAGCGGCGGTAGGTCTCCTTGGGCAGCAGAAGCCGCATCGTCTCCGGTCCGAAAACGTTGCAGCCGAAATATTCCGACACCTTCGTCGGGGCGGATGGTTCGCGGGCGTCCGAGGCGTGTGGGCACATGTGATGGGGCGCTCCTGTCGGCGAAGGATGCGGCATTCGGGCCTCCCGGCGGCGACCGCCGCCCCTTAATGATATCAGATTGTCGCGGCCCCTCAAAACGCCGCCGCGCGCCATTCTACCGCGGGCTGGTCAAAGCCGGGTCAGAACTGCGGGGGCGCGGCGCGGAAAACAACCGCGCCGCCCGGGGCGCCAAAAGAGCGCGCCCCGAGCGGCGCCGCCGGAATACGCGGTCGTTACTTCTGACCCTTGGTGGCCGGAGCCGCGGGCTGGACGGGAGCCGCCGGCTGGACGGCGGGATTCTCCGCCGGGGCCGCGGGCTGGGTCACCTCGGGATTCTCCGCCGGAGCCGGCTGTTCCTCGGCCTTTTTGCAGCCATAAACGCAGGCCGCGAGCGCCACCGCCGCTACGCCGCATCGCACGATGTTTTTCACTTTGGTCTCCTGGAGGCGGCCTTATATTGATCACAAGACATGCTCTTGGCCGCCTCTATGTAAATGATGATATGCCCATGTTCGCATATTTTAAACGTTCGCGCCACATACAGGTTGACCACCCCAACGGAACCGGCGCCCCCTCGTATGGGGCGCCGGTTTCGCGGCGCTGGACGGCGCGCGCCGCGCTTGGATTACGGAATGCGGGCCGCCGCCGTTCAACCATTCGCGATGCGCAGCTTCGTGAATCCGGACGGCTCCCGGTGGGGGCAGTCCGGGCCGGTAGGAGATGATGGCCACCCTAACGGAACCGGCGCCCCCTCGTATGGGGCGCCGGTTGCGCGGCGCTGTACGGCGCGCGCCGCGCTAGGGATTACGGCGTGCGGACCGCTTACGGTTTTGATGGGTTGAAGCTCAGTCTCAAACCCGGTTTTTTCGAACGCGCGGCCAATTTGCTATGATGCCCGAGTCCTCGGTGCCTTAGAACCGGACCGAAAAATCACCGGTGCGATACCCAAGTGGTCCAAGGGGACGGTCTGCAAAACCGTTATTCGCGGGTTCGAATCCCGCTCGCACCTCACCTTTACGCCGCATAGCCGGCGCGCTACGGGTCGGAAAGAATCGAGTCCAATTCGGCCGCGATCTTGCGGTCCAAGGCGGCGCGAATCTGCTGGCGGATGCGCTCCACGGCGCAAGGCTTCTCCAAGAACGCCGCGACATTGACGTCCTCTTCCAGCAGGTTCTTCGTGGACCGCGCCAGATGGCTGGCCGAGATGAGGATCACCGGAATGCTCCGCGTCGCCATGTCCGACTGCAGTTCGCGCAGCATCTCCACCCCCGAAACCTGGGGCATCATGAGATCGAGCAGGATCAGATGGGGCGCCTCCCGCCGCGCCGTCTCCAAACCCTCCTTGCCGTCCGCCGCTTCCAGCACGCGGAATTCCCCGCCCACGGCGGCCCCGACCAGGGCCCTGAACACGGGGTCGTCGTCCACGATGAGCAGCGTCTCTTTGCCGAGTTCCTTGTTCTCCATATTGGTACCTGCAATACTATAATTTCGGCAATCTCAACTCCAGTCAAAATATCGTCGCGGCCTAATTTCTTATAATTGTCCCGTGCGCGTATCCCTGGTCTTGAGCCTGGCCGTCTTCTGCTTCCTGGGCTGGTCCACGATCGACAGCGCCGCGCCCACTTACGACGAGCCGGTGCACCTGGCCAGCGGCTGCGCGGCCTTGCGCACGGGCCGGCTGATCAACGCCATGGATCATCCGCCTTTGGCCGAGATGTGGGCCGCCCTGCCTTTACTGCCCATGCGGCCGACGCTGTTTCTGCAGCACCCGGATTGGCTCCAAGGCCGGGTCTACAACTACGCCGATTTGTTCCTATATAAGAACCGGCTCGACGCCCAGCGCATGCTCGACACGGCCCGATTTTGGTGCCTGCTGAGCTTCGGGCTCCTGCTCGCGGTCGGAATACTCACCTGGGCGCGCCGCCTGGCCGGCGCCCCCGCGGCCGCGGCCGCGGGGCTGCTCCTGGCCTTCTGCCCCCCGCTTTTCACCAACGCCGCCCTGGTGACCACCGACACGTGCGGCGCGGCGTTCTTCTTCCTGACCTTTCAACTGCTGTCCCGCGAGCGCCGGGGGACCTGGACTTGGATCGCGGCCGGGACCTGCGCCGGGGCGGCCCTGGCGAGCAAGTTCAGCATGTTCGTGCTGCCGGCTTTCGCCGCG
>JAQUMZ010000057.1 GCA_028717865.1 Elusimicrobiota bacterium
TCCGCCCGCGCCGCCCACTCCGCGGCCAGCAGGCCCGCCGCGCAGCCGGCCAGCATGAGCAGGGGGCGCCGCCGGCGAGCCAGCCAGTCGGGTAGGCCCTCGGGTTGGGCGCGTCTGAGCCCCAGCTAGGGCAAAACGGCGGTCGCGGCGCCGGCGCCCAGCACGGCGAAGAATCCCCAGCCGTAGGCGAAGGGCCCCGGGCGGGTCGGCCAGCCCATGAGGCAAAGCCAGACGAGCAGGCCGCCCGCCGCGGCCAGCCGCAGCGACGCCCTGTATTTGCGCTTTAGCCGGGGGTCTTCCTTACTCGTAGCGCAGGGCCTCGATGGGCGAGAGCAGCGAGGCCTTGCGCGCGGGCCAGAAGCCGAAGACGATGCCCACGCTCGCGGAGAACAGCGACGAAAACGCCACCGCCTGGGCCGTGACCACGGCGGCCCAGCCCGCGAAATGCGAGAGCGTGAAGGAGACCGCCAGCCCCAACCCTATGCCCAGGGCCCCGCCCATGGTCGAGAGGATGGCGGCCTCGATGAGGAACTGTATGAGAATGGCCCGGCGCGGGGCCCCGACCGACTTGCGCAGCCCGATCTCGCGCGTGCGTTCCGAGACCGAGACCAGCATGATGTTCATGATGCCTATGCCGCCGACCAGAAGCGATATGGCGGCCACGATGCCCAGCAGCAGGGTGAAGGTCTGCGTCGTTCCGGAGAGGGCGGCCTGTATGTCGGCCATGTTGCGCAGCTCGAAGTCGTCCTCCTTGAAGGCCGGCAGGTGATGGCGGTGGCGCATGAGGGCCGTGATCTGGGCCATGACGTCGGGCATGGTCTCCTGGGACGCGCACTCGACGGCGATGCTGTTGAGGTACTGCTTGCCCAGGACGCGCTTCATGGCCGTGCCCAACGGCATGATCACCACGTCGTCCTGGTCGCGGAAGCCCGTCGCGCCCTTGAGCGGCAGCACCCCGATGACCCGGAAGTTGACCCGCTCGATCTTGATGGTCTTGTCGACCGGGTCCTCCCGGCCGAAGAGGTTGTTGACCACGGTCTGTCCGACCAGGGCGACCCGGGCCTTGTCGCGCTCCTCCGCGTCGGTGAAGAAGCGCCCGTAATAGGGCTGGGAGTTGCGCATGGGGGCGTAGAGGGGCGTGGCCCCGATGACCTGGGTGTTGACGTTCTGGTCGCCGTAGACCAGCTGGCCGTTGCCCTGCACGTTGCCCTCCGCGCGCAGGACATGGGGGAGGGTCGCGATGGCCTTTACGTCCTCGATGGTGAGCCGGCTGACGCTGCCCGCGGCGGAGTGGACCCCGCCCATGGCGTGGCGCCCGGGCTGGAGCATGAGCAGATTCGAGCCCAGGCTGGCCAGCCTGGCCTCGATGGCCTTCTGCGCGCCCTTGCCCACGGCGAGCATGGCGATGACGGCGGCGACGCCGATGAGGATGCCCAGCATGGACAGCGCGCTGCGCACCTTGTTGGCGGCGGTGGCGCGCAGGGCCGAGGCTCCGTATTCCCGGAATTGGGCCAGGCCTATCCCCGCCAGGACGGGCGCCGGCGTGGCCCGCCTGGCCTTGGCCGCGGGCGCGTCCGCGGCGGAGCGCGGGGCGGACTCGTCGGATACCACCAAGCCGTCCTTGATGCGTATGACGCGGCGGGCGTGGGCCGCGATGTCCGGCTCATGGGTCACCATGATGACCGTTATGCCCGACTCGTTGAGGAGCTTGAGCTGGTTCAGGATGTCCTCGGCCTGGTCCGAGGCGAGGTTGCCCGTGGGCTCGTCGGCGAACAGGATGCGCGGATGGTTGACCAGGGCCCGGGCGATGGCCACGCGCTGCTGCTGGCCGCCGGAGAGCTCGTTGGGACGGTGGCTCAGCCGGTCGGCCAGGCCCACGCCGGCGAGCAGCTCGCGCGCCCGCTGCCCGCGCTCGGGCGCTCCGGAGTAGATCATGGGCAGTTCCACGTTCTCCAGGGCGCTGGTGCGGGCCAGGAGGTTGAACATCTGGAATATGAAGCCGATGGTCCGCGAGCGCATGGCCGCGCCCTGGTCGTCGGAGAGCTTGGAGACGTCGCGGCCCAGGAGGCGGTAGCCGCCCGAGGTGGGACGATCCAGCAATCCCAGGATCTGCATGAGCGTGGACTTGCCCGAGCCGGAGGGGCCCATGATGGCCACGAATTCCCCCTCCTCGATGTCCAGGCTTATGCCCTTGAGCACGCGCAACTCCTCGCCTCCGACCTGGTAGCAGCGCGTGATGCCGCGCAGCTCGATTATGGCCACTAGCGGCCTCGCGTCGCGCGGGAGCCCTGCCCCTGCTGCTGGCCGCCGCCGGGGCGGCCGCCCAAGGCCAGAGGGCTCGACTGCAGGCCCTGCTGGGGGACGTAGCGGCCGCGGCCGAGCAGGACCTGCTCCCCGGCCCGCAGGCCGGAGATGACCTCGAGCTTGCTGCCGTTTTCGAGGCCGGTGGCGATCTCGCGCTGGACCGGCTTGTCCTCGGGTCCGGGGATCAGCACGTACTTGGTCCCGCCCGGACCCTCCTTGACCGCGCTGGCGGCGATGAGCAGGGCGTTTTCCTTGCGCTGGATGATGAAGGTCAGGTTGGCCGTCATCTGGGAGCGGAAGAAGGCGGGCGTGCGCTCGAGCCGGACCTTGACGCCGTAGGTGATGACGTTGGAGACGTTCTTGCCCTCGTAGAGGATGTCCGTGACCCGGCCGTCGGTCTTGCGGTCGAGGTAGGCGTCGAGCGTGACGCGAACCGGCATGCCCACGCGGATGCGGCCGATGTCCGATTCGTCGACCTGTCCGAGCACGATGAGGCTGTCGGCCATGGCGTAAAGGACCGTGCCGGCGTCCACGGTCTGGCCCACCACCACGTTGCGCAGTATGACCACGCCGGTCATGGGGGCGACGATGGGAGTTGGCTTGTAGGAGTCCTGCCATTCCTTGGCCGTCTCGGGCCCCTGGGCCCGGGCCGCGTCGAGGATGGCGGCCCGGTCGGTGGAACTCATCCAGGCGATAATGTCGCCCGCCTTGACCTGGTCGCCCTCCTCGACCAGCAGCTTCTCCACGCGCCCCGAGATGGGCGGCTTGATCTCGACCCGGTTGAGGGGCGTGACCGTCCCCGTGGCTTCCACGGCGTCCTCGATGGCCCCGGTCTCGACCGCCACGGTGCGGCCGGGGCCGCGGCTGTTCTTGGCCTTGCCGTTCCAGAACATCCAGGCCAGGCTCGACAAGAGCAGCAGCCCCAGGACGAAGCCCGCGGCGAATCGTTTGGTCGTCATCTTCATTCTCCCAAGCCCAGGCCCGCCGCCCTCTCCCATTCGGCCTGGGCGGATGCGGCGCTCAGTTGGGCGGCCAGGGTCTGGCGTTCCTGGCTGATGCGGTCCGAGCTTATGATCTCCCAGTTGTCGTAGCTGAGCAGTCCGCTGTCGTAGCGGATGTCGGCCTCGGTGTTGCGCTGGCGGGCGGCGACGAGCAGCGCCGTGGCCACCTTGACCTGGGCCGCGGCGGAGGCCAGATTGGTCCAGGAGTCGTCCAGGTCCACTAACGCCTGGGCGCGCACCGCGCGCAGGTCCTCGCGGGCCTTCTCGATATTGCGCTGGGCGGCCGATATGCCGTAGTAGGTCGCGGTGGGGCCGCCGCCGAAAATGGGATAGCTCAGGATGCCGCCCAGGCTCCAGCCGGATTGGCTCGAATCGAAGTTGGTGGGACCGGAGCGGGTGCGGGCGTAGCTGGCGGAAAAGCTCGGCCAAAGGGGGCTGCGCGACTGGTCCAGGGCGGCCCGCGCGGCTTTGACCGCCGCCTCTTGGACGGCGATGTCGGGCCGCCGCGAGAGCAGCGGCGAATCCGCGGCGGGCTCCTGGGGCAGTTCCCCGGCGGCCAGGGCGCCGGTGGCCGTGAAGGCCCGGAAGTCGTCGAGCCCCAACTGGCGGTCCAGGGCCTTCTGCGCGGCGCGCAGGTCGAGGCTGGAGAGCTCGTAGTCGGTTCCGGCCTGCAACGCCTGGGCCTGGGCGCGCATCATGTTGCCCTTGGATTCCCGGCCGGAATTGTAGCGCAGGGTGACCAGCCGGGAGCTGCGCTCGCGCAGTTCCTTGATCTTGCGCGAGGTCTCGATGTTCTCCTGGGAAAAGAGGAGCTGCAGGAAGGCTTGGCGCAGCGCGAGGCGCACCTGCGCCGCGCTCAGGCGCAGTCCGGCCCTGGCTTGGCCGAGGGCCGCCTTGGAGCTCCTGATCGCGGCGATGTTGGAGAAGTTGAAGATGTCTATTCCCGCCGCGGCCTGGGCCTGCCACGACTTGCCCCCGCCCCGGGTGCCGCCGGTCTCGTTGTAGCCGTCGGAGAGGCTCAACTGGGGCATGATCCCGTTGAAGCTTCCCTTGTAGGAAGCTTCCCCGGCCTCCACGCCGCGGCGGGAGGACGCCAGGTCCGGGTTCTTGCGCAAGGCCAGGGCCACGCAATCGTCCCAGGTAAGGACCGCGCCAGCTTCCTGGCCGCGGGCCGAACTCGGCCAGGCCAGCAGGCCGGCGCAAGCCAGCAGCAGAGCTGCGGACTTAGTCATGGCTTTCGCGGGGCGGTCCGCCCATGCGCCGGGTCCAGCGCTTCTTCATGGCCGCGAAGCGCTCGCGCTGCTCGGGCTTGAGGATACCTTCGATGTCCGCGTCCATGGCCGCGCGCGCGGCCTCGAACCGGGCCTTGGTTTCCTGGTGCAGGGCCGCGAGCTTCTCGCGATGGGCCTTCAGGACGGCCAGGACCGCGTCCCGCTGGCTTGCGTCGAGCTTGAGTTCCCGGTCGAACTTGGCGAGTATGCGCTCCTCGGTGGGCCCGTGGTGGCGCAGGCGCCAGACGCGCGCCCGGCAAAGCCCCGTTCCCGCCAGCAGGCCTATGAGCAGCGCCGGGATGACTTGCCGCCAGGATAATCTCATCGTTCCTCCATGGCCAGGGCCAGTATGTCGTTTACGGCCTCCGCGTCGGATTTCGCCATGAGCCGGGCCAGCGGCAGGCCGTTGTCGGCCGCCAGCAGCATCTGCGCCGGGGACTGCTCCGGAGCCGGCCAGAGCACGAAGAGCGCGCAGGCCGCGGCCAGGCTCAGGGCCGGGACCAGCCAGCGCAGCGCCTCCAGCAGTCTTGGCCGCGGCTCGGCCCCGGCTTCGACGCGGGCCATGACCCTGGCCGTGAAGGCCTCGGTCCGCGCGCGGCAGGGCGGCAGCGGCGGGCGCAGGAAAGCCCGGGCGATCTTTTCCCAATTGTCGCGGGACGGCGGGTCCTCTTCTTCCATGGCGGCCTCGCTGATTAGACGAGTTCGGGGTCCAAAAAGTGTCGCAGGCGGTCCGCGAAGTCCTGCCGGGCCCGGCGCAGGCGGGCCTTTACGCTGTCCAGGGAGCAGGCCATGGCGCCCGCGATCTCCTCGTAGGAAAGGCCCTGGACCTCGCGCAGCACCAGCGCCAGGCGCTGTTCGGCGGGCAGGCAGGACAGGACCCGCTCGACGAGGTCCGCGTCCTCGCGCCGGCGCTGCTCGTCGGGGGGCGCCTCCAGGAGGCGCCCGATGCGCTCGCCCTCGGACTCCAGGAGGGCGTCCCAGGATTCGGTCTTGACGCGATTGCGCCGGCGCAGCAGGTCCAGGCAGTGGTTGGACGCGATCCGGTAGAGCCAGGTGGAGAAGGCGGAATCGCCCGCGAAGCGCGCCAGGCCCTGATAGGCCTTGAGGAATATCTCCTGGGCCGCGTCGTCGGCTTCGGCGGCGCCCAGCATGGAGACGCACAGGCCCAGGATGCGGGCATGGTGCCGGCGCACGAGCTCCGCGTATTCCTGCTTTTGGCCGGAGCTCACGCGCGAGACGAGTTCGGCGTCGCTGGTAGCTGTCTGGTCTATGGCCGCGGCCTCCTCTCATATATGATAGCGAAATTCGGCGCGGACTTTTCGGATGGAACAAAACGCCGTCCTCATTCGTATATAAGGTGGAGGGAACATGCACCGCGTGCCGATTCCGCTGGAGCGCTGGCAGTTCGCGGCCCTGCGCCTGTGGGCCAGGCGCGAGGACAGCAGCGTGGGCGAGGCCGTGCGCCGGGCGGTGGACGCGTTCATCGCCCGGGAGAGCATGAAAATAAGGAGATGTAATGATGTATAATATTGTTGTGCATCGGACCCAGATTCTGCTTGAAGACCATCAATACGCGGCCCTTAAGGCCTGGGCCAAGCGTACGGACCGGAGTCTGTCCGAGGTCGTGCGCATGGCGGTCGACCGGCTGCTGGGCGTCGGCAAGAAGCGCGGCCGCCAATTGCGGTTGTCGGATCTCTACGGGATATTCTCCGACCCCGGGGGGCCTTCGTCCAACGCCGAAATCGACGCCGAGCTTTACGGATCGGGACAATGAAGCGGGTCTTCGTCGATACCTCGGCATGGTTCGCGGCGGGACGGCGGGAGGACCCCGGGCATGCGGCCGCGCGGGCTGCCCTGGATTCTTGGCAGGGGCGCCTGGTCACGAGCGATTTCGTATTCGACGAGTTGATCACGTTGGTACGCAAGCGCGCCGGCCACGCGGCGGCGGCCCGTGCGGGAACTCTCTTGAGGTCGGCCGGCGTGGCTGATTTGGTCTCGGTGACGTCCGAGGATCAGGAGGATGCCTGGGTGTTCTTTCTGCGCCACAAGGACAAGGCCTATTCCTTCACGGACTGCACGTCCTTCGCGCTTATGCGCCGCCTGAGGATTCAGGCCGTCGTCGCGACCGACCCGCATTTCCGGCAGGCGGGCTTCGACGTCTTGCCGGCATGATCATGCCGGCGCTTGCCATGGCAGCGCTTTTGCCGGGATTCCCTGCTTTCGGGGCGGCCATGTCGGATGCCCCTGAGCCGACGTTTGAAATAAACTTTGAGCTTGCGAACCTTGGTCTGAAGGTATTCGATCTTTCCCGCCCTATCGAGAATCGGAGGTTCGATCTGTCCAAATACCTGGGCCATCCGCTCATGCGACTCGCCTTCGCGCGCTATTCCAGCATGACACGGCCGCCGGACAATCGCGTCGATCGGAAAATCTACGAAGATTTCGTGCGTAAAGTGTGGATGCGAGACTATGGATCGATCGTGAACCCCAGGATGAATCATCTGGTCCTCCCGCATTATCGCTGGGGCGTGCGGCATCTCGACGACGTAGAACGCGACATCGTTCATTTGAAGAAAAATATCCAGCCTTGGTTGGAACAAGCCGTCGCGAAGATTCCATTCAACACGCCGGCCGCGCGGGTTGGCGAAAAGCCTGTCGTTTTGGTTTTCCTCTTTGATCCGGGAGGCAGTTATCCTTGGGTGCATGAGACGGATTCTACGCGCTATATTTACTTCGATGTCCTCCAACTTCGAGGCTTAACGGACGAAGAGCGCGTTTCCCCGGTCGACGAAGCCGTCTTCCGCGGGTTCTTGGTCCATGAGTTGTTTCATCAGTTCCAAAACGACCGCTTCCAGAGCAAGAATAAGGCGGATTGGCTGTTAGGAGCCGCTGTCGGTGAGGGCAGCGCCATGCTCATCGGTAACAACGCTTTTGACGTTCAGGGGCGGACGTATTGCGACTCGGAACCAACGCTGCTTCATGGGAGGATTCTTGCGGAGTGGAAGGGGCAGATTCTTAAAGTCTGCGACAGAATCAACGCGTTTCTTGAACTGCATGAGAAGTGGAAGCAGGTGCCTCCAAGCGAGGATGAATATTTCAAGGAAATCTCCATGGGAGGTTGGGTTGCGGCTCCGATCAATGGCTATTTGACCGGCGACCTTTACCGCGTGGGGGCGCAGATGCTGATGGACATTAAGCGCGTCCGCGGCACGAATGCTTTCTATGAAGTCGTCGGCGACTCAAGCCGACTCCTGGATTCATGGGAAGGAACATCAAATTGTCGACGCAAGGATGGGAAGAAGAAAGAGGTCCCTTACTCCATCGACAGCAGCCGTCGGTAAAGCGCGTCGGTCTGGGAGACGGTGTTTTCCAGGCTGAAGCCGGGCAGGCGAAGTTCGCGCCACCTGGCCGCCTCGGCGCGGGCCTCGGCCGGATGATCCAGGACCCATTCCAGCCGCCCGGCCAGGGCCGCGGCGTCTCCGGGCGGGAATAGGAAGTCCCTCCCCCCCTCGCCCAGCAGTTCACGGTTCCCCGCCACGTCGGAGGCCACCGCCGGCACGCCCATGGCCAGGGACTCGCGCAGGGCGCCGGACAGCCCCTCGCCCCGGACCGCGGCGTTGACGCTGACGTCCAGGCAGGAGAGCAGCTCGGGCACGTCGGTCCTGAATCCCAGCAGGCCGACCCGGTCGGAGAGCCCCAGCCGCTCGGCCTCGCCTTTGAGCCAGGCGCCGTCGGTATCCCGTCCCGCGAATAGCAGATGGAACCGCCGGCCTTTTTTCATCAAGATGGCTGCCGCCTCCAGCAGCACGTTCTGCCCCTTCCAGGGCGAGGCGTTGGCGATCTTGCCCACGACCGGAACATTCTCCGGAAGCCCTAGCGTCGCGCGCAGGGCCGGGTCGGCCGGTTTGGGAGAGAAGCGCCGGGCGTCCACGCCGCTGCGGATCACCGCCACGCGGCCTTCGGGCACGCCGAAGTCCACCAGCACGTCCTTGACCGCGTCGGCCACGGCCACGATGCGGTCGATGAGGCCGCTGCGGTATTTCCAGCGGCTGAATGGATTGCTCCCGGGCCGGAACGATACCCGTCGGCTGACCACGAGCGCGGGCGCCGCGCCCGAAAGGCGCAGCAGCAGCTTGGCCAGCAGGCAGACCGAATGCGAGCGGTTATGGTGCGCGTGGATTACCGCCACGCCCTGGCGGCGGATGAAGCGCGCCAGCCGCCAGGCCGAGAGCAGGTCGTAGTCCTCGGCCAGGGCGACCGGGAGGGTGGCTAGGCCGCGGCCGCGGGCGTGGCTTTCCAGCCCGCTGCCCGGCCGGCAGGCGACCGTGATCTGCCAACCCTTGGCGGCCAAGCCCTCCGCGAGAGCCAGGAGTTGGGCCGTGCCTCCGGACCATGCGTCGGCCTCGGAGACTTGCAGGACCTTGAGCGGGTGGGCGGCCATGATTGAGGATGGTATCAAAAACACTTCGGCGGCGGGAGACTACTTGACCAGCTTGAGCAGGTCGTCGGCCTCGGGCTTGGGCACGAAGCCCACGGCGCCGCGCGGCAGGGCCTCGGCCCAGCGGCGGCCGTCCTCCTCCCTGCCCAGGACGATCGTCTGCTTGCGGCCGGTCCCCGAGACCTCGACGCGCAGCGCCGGCCGATCGAAGCCCGCCGACTTCGGGGCGGAGCCGGCGAAGTCGCTGAAGCGCAGGGCGGCCAGGGCCAGGACGATGCCGGCGGCCTGGTCGGCCGAGAGGTCGCGGCCCGAGGCCGTCCAATTCGCGCTGGACTTTTCCAGCGCGAATGTCCGGGGACGCGTAAAGCGCAGGGACCGCAGCTCGGCCAGGGACAAGTCCAGCAAGCCGCGCCGGCGCAGGTCGGCCGCCGGGCGCCGCAGCAAATAGCCCGGCACGCCCTCGGCCAGACGCACCTCGGGCTCGCGGGTGCGCCGGAAATACACCGAATCGCCCACGGCCTCCTTGCCGAAGCTGGCGTCGAGCAGAGGGGCGGCGCTGCCGGAGCCATAGACGCGCACGCGCGCGGCATGGGCCTCGTCGAGTCCGTAGTCCGCGGCGTGGGCGGCCTCGCGCGAGACCTCGGAGCCGATGGCCAGCTCCTTCAGGGCTTTTACCAAGGCTTCGACCTCCGAGTCCTGCGCCTCGTCCTTTACCGGCGCCTCCAGGCGCCAGGCTCCGCCCGAGAGCTTCAAGACCAGCTCCTGGCCGTCCTGGTTGATCTCGATCCTGGAGATGGCGGCGCCGGAGAGAGGCTGCTCGGGCCGGGCTGGAGCGCGCAGCCACAGCAGCAGGGCCGCGGCCGCGCCCAGCAGGACCGCCAAGCCCGCGCCGAGCCAGATCTTTCTAGGCATCGTAGCTGGAAGCCAATAGGCGCCGCCGGGCCTTCCTGCGGGCGTGGAGCCAGAAACCGGCTGCGAGCAGCGCCAAAGGCGGGAATAGCACCAGCGCGTATTTCACCAGCAGCACCAGCGCCCCGGGCAAGGCCCGCAGCGGGCGGTAGGACGCCGCCTTGGAACGTATGGAAAGCAGGGCCTCGTCCTGCACGGACCACTCCAGCAGGTTCATCAAGAACGCCAGGTTGGCGTGCTTGTCCGCGGACTGGGCCTGGGCCAGCTTGGCCGTGCCCACGATGATGAGCCGTCCCGGCCGGGCCGGCCGCGGGGCGGCCGCGGTGGAGACGTCGCACGCGGCCGCGGGGGT
>JAQUMZ010000058.1 GCA_028717865.1 Elusimicrobiota bacterium
CTTCCAGCCCGTCGACCACGGCCTCGGCCAGGCGCCGGCGGAAGGCCGGGTCGTTGAGCTTCTCCTCGTGGACCGGCAGCGGCATGTAGAGCGATTCGGTCAGGACGGCCGGCATGGCGGATATGCGCGCCACGGCGAGGTTGCCGTAGCGCACCTCCTCGCCGGGGAAGGGCAGCAGCCTCTGATAAGAGCGGTAGACCGCGCGCGCCAGGGGCAGGCTCTGCGGATGGTAGTAGAACACGCTGAAGCCGCGCGGGCGCGCGAAAGGGTTGGTCCCGTCGGCTAGGCTGTTGTTGTGGATGCTGACGAAGATGTCTCCGCCTTTTTCCACGGCCAGACGCCCGCGCTCCGACAGGGAAACCTCGGACGACGCCTCGGGCTTGGTCAATACGGGAACGGCGCCCCGGGCGAGCAGGAGGCTCTCCACCTGCTTGGCGACGGCGAAATTAACGTCCACCTCGCGCGTCCCCAGCGGACCGAGGGCGTCGGACGCGGACGGCGCCGCGTTGTGGCCGGGATCGACGACGACCGTGCGGCCCTTGAGCGCCGGCGCGGGGGCCGCGGCCAGCGCCGGCGCGGACCGCAGCTCGAGCTTCAGGGCGCCGCCCTCGTAAGCCGCCTGCCAGCCCCAGAGCGTCCGGGCCGGGTCGAGGCGGATGGTCAGCGCCACCGTCTCGCTGTCCTCCTGACGCCAGCGCGCCTCCCGGACGAAGGTCTCGCTGGAGTCGTAGATGATCCAGTTGACGTGGCCCGCGCAGTTGTAGAGGCGCAGGGTGAGCGCGCCGCCCTCCCCGGGCTCCACGGCGAAGGCCACGCGCTCGGTCAAGGCGACGCGCACGGCGCTGCGGCCCCCGGACGGTCCTACGTGCACGCTGCCGGCCGTGGCGTGGGGCGGATGGGTCCCGGGGGGCAGGGGCTCGACGTCCTTGGCTTCGACCCAGGCCTCGAGCGACGGGGAAAGCCCGACCTTGAATTCCGAGCCCACCCGGCCCTCGGCGCGCAGACGCGTGCCGGGCGGGGGGAAGAGCATGTAGCCTTTGCCGGGACCCGTGCGCAGGACGGCGCCGTTGCGGACCACGAGCACCGCGGGGGGGGCGGAAGAGATGGAGACCTTGCCGGGGCTGGAGGCCCGCGCGACCGAGCGGCCCGAGCGCAGGCGGCATTCCACGGCGGACGGTTCCAGGGCCTGTCCCGGCAGGACGGCTTCCAGGCCTTCGTAATTCCCCGGCTCCGTCTCGCGCAGGTCGGTCCAGGGCCGGCGTCCGGCCCGGCACCGGGCCTGGGCGGAAGGGCTGGCCCGCATGCGGAAGGCCAGCCAGTCGCCCGGACGCAGTTCCACGTCCGCGCCCGGCCACAAGGAAGCCGGCTCGACGGCGGCCGGCCGCGCGGGCAGCGGCGCCGGCGGCGGGGTCACGAAAATCCGGCGCGCGAGCTGCGCGGGGCCCTCCCGGAGCGACAGCCGGCAGGAGAACGTGAAGGTCCCGGGGCTGACCGGCAGCCAGGCCAGGAAGGCTCCGTTGCGGTGGACGGCGACGCTGGCGCCGTTGATCGTGAAGGCCGCCGCGGGATCGGATACCGAGCCCATGACCCATTCGCCGTCGGAGAGCGGCATGGACAGCCCCTCGGGCGGCCACAGCACGATCACGGGGTCCGGCGGCCTGGGGGGCTGGAGGCCGCCGGCCGCGCCGCCGGCCCGGGCCGGCGCGCCCAGGAAAAGCGCCGCCGCCAGCAGGACCTGCGATCCTCGCATGTGCAGCATTTTACTAAAAGTACGATCCGAAAAAGACGCGCCGCCGCCGGGGCTTGCGGAAGGTGAGATCGGTGACTATGCTGCCGGGCTCGATGCGCGCCAGCGGCAGGCCGAACCGCTCTCGGAAGGTGCAGCGCAGCACGCGTCCCGCGGAGCGGCGGCTCTCGATGAGCCGTTCGCGGCCCGCGTAGAGCATGATGTGCGTCACGCGCCGCGAGCGCGGGCCCGCGCTGAGGAACACCAGGTCCGCGGGCTTGAGGCCGCAACGGGGCACGGGCCGGGCCAGCAGCATCTGCTGGTGCGCGTCGCGCGCCAGCTCCAGCCCGCAGGCCCGGTAGGCCAGCCCCGCCAGACCCGAGCAGTCCACGCCCGTCTGCGGACGGGGCTGGACTCCGGAGCGGCCGCCCCAGTGGTAGGTCCGGCCCAGCAGCAGGCCGGCGGTCCTCAGTATCCGCCGCCGCAGCAGCGCTTCCGGCAGGGGGCGCAGCGGCGCCAGGGCGCGGGCGGGCGCCAGGGCGCAGGAACCGTCCAGAAGCCGCACCAGCCAGCCGCCCCGGGCGAGGCGCGCCGCGAGCCGGGTGCCCAGGGAAAGGCGCAGGGGCCGCGCCGCGCGCGCCAGCGCCACGCTCGGAGCCCGGACCACGGCGTTGGGCTCCGGGCGGCGGTTGGCGGTGAGCGCGCCGGCGCGCAGCCAGCCGGGGTAGCCGCGCCAGCGGCCGCGCACGAGATGCCTCTGCTCCTCGGCCTCCACGCGCGTCCAGCCGCCGCGGGCCTGGAGGACCGCCACGGATTCCCCGTAAAGGAGCTGGGAGAGGCGCTCCGCCCGCGGCCGGGGCGCCGACCACAGGTCCGCGGCGGGAACGGCCACCGTCAGGCGGCGCCCGCGGAAGGGCTCGACGAGATAGCACAGGCCCCGCTTGTTCACGCGCCAGGCGCGGTGGAACTGCCCGCGCTCGTATATCCGGCGGGTGGAGCGAGCCGAGGGGGCGGCCGGGTCCATCACGATCACGTCGCCCCGGGGCGTGAAGCCCGCGGCCACCAGCAGGTGCCCCCGCGAAGCCCGCAGGGGCGCGCCGTCGAGCTCCCCGGGGCCGAAGGTGAGGCTGACCACCACCGGCCGACCGCGGGCGATCTCGGCGGCCAGTTCCTCCAAGGAATCGAGCCGGCAGACGCAGGCCTCCAGGCCGAGCGCCCCGGCCGCGGCCGCGTTGAAGGTCCAGTTTCCGAAAGCGCCCGTGGCCGAGTCGCGCACGCGCCGCGCCATCTCGGCGGTATCCAGCCGCACGCCCCAGTGCTCGAGCACCGCGGCCAGGGAGGTGGGGCTGCAGATGTCGCGGCGGATGGCCGCGGCCTCGACCATCTGGGAGCGTCCGCGCACGGGCAGTTCCCGGACCCAGGCCCCGGCCCGGAACGGCGCCGGCCGCGGCGGCGCCGCGCCGTCCGACACGCAAACCGAGGCCAGGCGCAGGAGCGCGGGCCTCGCGGAATCGATGCCGATGCGCAAGCGAAAGGCCCGGGCGGGGAGCTTGAGCCGGAGCGTGTCGGCCGCGACCGAGCCGACGGCGTCCTCCTGGGCTTCGGGGGAGCGCAGCTCCAGCCGGCCGCCTCCGCGGCCCAGCGCCGAGCCCAGCGAGTACCAGGCCGACCAGCGTCCGCCCGCGAGGACGCGCGCCTGCATCTCAAGGCGCGCGCCGGCCGGCAGTTCCGCGTTCCAGGAACCCACCAGGTCGTCGAACGGCGCGGGGGCGCGCAGGACCGGAGACTCCAGCGCGGCGCGGGGGCGCGCCGTGACGAACAGCCCGCGGGCCATGGGCGCCGGTTCGAGCCCCGAGCACCGCAGGCCCGCGCCGTCCAGGGGGGTGCGCAGAACGACCGTATGGTTCACAGAAGAAGCGTACAGATTTGCCGCAAACGCGTCAACTCGTCGATAAAAAAATAATAAAAACAGGCCAAACCCCTTGACAGCCTGCGCTTTGGGCCCTAAACTAGCGCTATAGCCAGCTGGATCGGGGGAGCTATGAACAGGATCGTCGCGATAACGTTTTTTACGCTTATTTCCATAGGATTCGCCGCGTGTTCCGGCGGCGGCTGCGGTCAGCAGGAAGAGGAAACTAAGATGAAATGCGGTCCCGGAACGCGCCTGGTCGGGACCACGTGCCAGGCGGTCTCCCGGGACGCGCGCTTCTGAGCGGCGATGGGGGAGCTATGAAACACCACCCGTGGCGTGCGACGGCCGTCCTTTTCGCCGCGGCGCTGACCGGCGTCTTCGCCTGCTCGAGCGCCAACAACGGAAGCGGTTGCGGCGGCTCCAGCTCGGACACCGAGACGGACACCTCGGCCATCGCCACTTCCTGCGGGCCCGGGACGACCAAGGTGGGCAATACCTGCGTCAAGTAGGGTCCTAGCGCTCCCCTTTCCCCATGGCGGGATCCTGAAGCGTTCCCTCCAGAAGCCGGGACATGGTCTCTTTTTCGTCCACCTTGCCTCCGCCTAGAACTCCGCCGACGAGCGCCGGCGGCAGGCCCAGGGCGCCGGCCGTGTTCGCGACCAGGGTCCGCACGGCGGCCTCCTCCCGCAGCAGTCCGGGCGCCGCCGCTAGGACCTCGTCCGGCGCCTGCCGCAGGGCCTCCCTGACGAAGGACTGAATCTCCGGGACGGCCGCGTACTTGGCCAAGTGCCCGGCGAAGTCGCGGGACCGCGCGGCGCCGCGCAGGAACTTCATCCAATCATGGTCGCGCATGTAGTCGTCGTTGAGCCGCTTGAGTTCCGGGCGGCTCATCCAATCCCGGCCGTAGCGGCCGATGACGGGATAGCGCCGGGTGTAGGCCTCGCCCAAGACGCGGATCTTCGCCTCGAAGGACTTGGCGGCATCGGCGAATTCCCGGCTGGAGACGGGCTCGGGGCGTTTCTCCGCGGCGGCGCCGAAACGCAGCCGCATCCCGCCGGTGTCGAGCAGGTCGAGGCCCGAGCCGGGGGCCGCGGCGGCGGCCGGGGCCGGCTCCGGGACGGGAGCCTCGTGCAGGTCGAAGCCCGAGGATTCGGCGGCGGACTTGTCCTTGCCGGCGAACTGGAAGAGCGCGATCCCCAACGCGGAGAGCCCTACGAAGAGCGCGGCCAGCGGGACCAGCAGCCCGGTGGCGCTGCGGCGGTCTTCCCCGTACATGGAAAAATTATTGCAGGCGGCGGGGCGTTCGTCAAGGGCGCGGCCTATTAATAAATCCATAATGGGCTTTCGTTATAATCGCCTACGTGCTGAGGCGCGTGATTTTCGCGGGTCTGGCGCTGCTCGCGTCCGTCGGGGTTCGGGCGGCGGGCTTCGCGGATTTCCTGCCCGGGGCCAAGGCCATGGGCATGGGCATGGCCTTTTCCGCGGTGGCCGACGATCCTTACGCGATGTTCTTCAACCCCGCCGGCACGGCCAACACGCCCTACGCCCAGGCGGGAGGCAGTTTCGGCCGCATGCAATCTCCGGTCGGGACGCTTTCCTTCGCGGCCCTGACCTATCTGCGCCCGTTCGAGCCGATCAACACCGCCACGGTGGGTGCGGGCTATTACGCCGGCCGGCAGACCAACGGCGGCGACAAGGATTCCTTCCTGCTGCATTACGCCCAGGAACTGCGCATACCGCGCCTGCCCCTGGCCAAGCCCCTGCGCGTGGGCGGCAACTTCAAGTTCGTGAACGTCGACCAGGGCCGGGGCAGCTTCGGGGCCGGCTTCGACGGCGGCATCCTGGCGCGTTCCAACATCGGGCTCAGCGGCTCGCTGACCCTGCTGGATTTGACCACCAACGTCGGGGTCCCGCATCCCACGATCGGCCTGGGCACGGCCTATACCTGGCGGCGCCGGCTGACCGTGGCCGGCGACCTGCGCTACCGCAAGGGGCTGGCCGAGTTCTATCCCGGCCTGGAGGCGTCTTTCCACCAAGGCCTGCTCAAGGCGCGCCTGGGCCGGGGCTTTCAGCTCGACGGGGTCGGCCAGCTGGCCCTGGGCCTGGGGGTCAACTTCTCGCCTTTGGTCATCGACGTCGCTATGACCGTGCCCACCGGCGGCATCCATCGCCGCGGGGGGGCCTATCAGGCCGGCCTCAACTACCGCTTTGGGGCGCCCTCCTTCGCGAGCAGCTTCGTGGGCCAAGCCGCGATCCAGGCCGACTCCCTGCGCAGCGACATCTTCCGCCTGGAGGAATTCAAGAAGAACCTGCAGAACGACACCCAGAGCGCCGAGTCCAACAAGACCATCGTTTCCGGCGAGATGTCGGTTCTACGCAAGCGCCTGGCCGAGTCGCAGGACGAGCTGCGCTTGCTGGAGAAGCGCAAGGACGAGCTGGAGTACGCGCTGTCGGTCCTGTCGCTGGAGAAGCGCAAGCTTCTGCCGCCGCCCGCGCCCAAGCGCGCCCCGGCCAAGCCCAAGCCCGCCCCGGTCGTCGTCTGGCCGCGCTACCGGCAGGTCCGGCCGGGAGACACCCTGCGCTCCATCGCCCAGGAGTTCTACCGCGACGCCGCGCGCTGGGAGCTCATCTACGAGGCCAACCGCGACAAGGTCGAGCGCGGCCTGCCCCGGACGGGCGCGGTCCTGGAAATCCCGGATCCCAGGCGTTGAGATGGGCTCCATCGGCCTGCTGGCGAGCGACGAACTGGACCGCCGGTCGCTGACGCTCCTGGCGGCGGAGGCGGGGCACGCGGCCTGGGCGAGCGCCACCCTGCCGGACGCGGTGGAGGCGCTGCGCGAGCGCGGGCCCAAGGCCGTCGTGGTCGTGGACGGACCCGGACAGGACGCCGCCGCCGCGGTGCGCGAGGTCCTGCGCGCGGCGCCCTTGATCCCGGTGGTGGTCGCGCTCAAGCGCCGCGACGCCAACCGCGCGGTGGCGCTGCTGCGGCTGGGCGCCGCGGAGGTGGTGGCGCCCCCGTGGAGCCGCGAGACCCTGCGGGCGGTCCTGGCCAAGGCTCTGCGCTGCCAAGGCACCGCCTTCTCCGTGGTCTACGCGCCCCCGCGGCGCGTGTGGCCCTTCTATCTGCTGGCCGTGGCGGTCTTCTTCGCCGCCGCCTTCGGCGTGCTGGCGCTGCAGCGGCGGGAGCGCCTGGCCCGGGAGGCCCTGCTGGTCAAGAGCTTCTGGGATCTGCCCTACAAGCATCCGGCCGGGTTGGCCTTCGACGGCAGGAGCCTGTGGGTCGCGGACTGGTTCTCGCAATCCCTTTACGAGCACGCTCCGGAGGATATTTCCATACGCCGCATCGTGCATTTCACGGACCAGACTCCGATCTCGGTGGCCTTCGCCATGGACGCGATCTGGTCGGCGACGGCCGCGGGCAGGATCGTGCGGCACATGCGCGACCGGCAGCTTAGCGCGGTGCAGAGCTATCCCGACGCGGCGCCGCACACGGCCGGCTTCGCCTACGACGGCCTCTATGTCTGGACCAGCGACCCGGCGCGGCGTCTGCTGGTCAAGCGCCTGACCGATGCGGAACTGTCGCCCGTGGCCTCCTCCCGCTATCCCGGCGGCGCGCCCCAGGCCCTGGCTTATGCCAGCGGCTCGCTCTGGAGCCTGGACTCCGTCAACCGGGAGCTCGTGCGCCACAACCTCGAGCGCCCGGACGAGCCCACGGGCCGGGTGGCCCTGCCCGAGTATAGCGGCGGTGGCTACAAGCCCATGGGCCTGGCCTGGGACGGCACGCGCTTCTGGACCGTGGCCGAGAGAATCCCGCAGGGTTCCGGCCCCGCGCGGCTGTTCCGGCACGCGGATCTTTCCACCATGGCCATGCGCAGATGAGCGCCAAGTCCGCGGTCTTTTTGCCCGTGCTGCTGCGCTTCCCCGGGCTGCTGGCCCGGGAAGACGGCTGGGGCCGGTTGCTGGAGCTGGCCGCCTCGGCCGCGGTGCTGGCCAGCCAGTCTCCCGTGAAGGCCGGCGACAAGATTTTGCTTTGTTTCGAGGTCCACGGCGAGAAATTCGAGGACCTGCGGGCCGTGGTGGAGCACGCGGTTTTCGACGAGGACGGCTTCTGCCGCGCGGAGCTGCGCTTCAACGACGAGGTCCACAAAAGGCGGCTGGCGCGGGTGCTCCTCGACGTCATCGCGCGATCGATCCCCTGACGGGGATTCAAGTCCTATGTCCTGGTAGGCCTTTCTACCCTCGCTATTCGGGCCCTTACGCGCCATTATTCAGAGATGAGCCACGAACGCTCCGGCAGGCGCGGTGTCCTAAGCCTATTGCTGACTTTGGCGTTGGCCTGCCCGGGCGCGGCGCCCTCCTGGGGCCAGGCTGCGGCGACGGCCTCCGCCGCCCGCGCGACCGGGGGTTGGGGGGCGTTCTCGCGGGGCAGCGCGTCGGTCTCCCTGCCGGCGTTTGCTTCCTTCCTCGGCATCGAATCGGAGCTGAAGGCTGATCCCGCCCTTTTCGGGCGGATCATGGGCCGGACGGCGCTGGCGCCCGAGGTTCTAGAAGGGAAATCGCCTCAAGCCCAGGCGAGGCTTATCCGGGAGGCGGTCGGCGCCTACGCCGCCGGGCTCTGCGCCGAGATCGACGGTTTCATCGCCGACGAGGCGAGCGGTCGGCTCAGCGAGGTTGAAGATGGTTTAGACCATTATTTCGGCGACATCGGCCGGATGCCCGGGCTCGTTCCCGATGACCTGCGCCCGCGCATAGTCCTCTACAAAGAGAAAGCGGCCGATTTCTACGCGCGCCAGCTGCGGGAAGATGTCGAGAGGGCGGATCGGGAGTGGCGCAAGGGCGAGGAACCGGCGCCGACCGCGGGGGAAGGCTTTCTGCTTTCGCGGCCCCTCCAACGGTCCAGATACGCCGTCCTGGGGAGACGATCCGATCCCATCGCGAGAAATCCGCGTTTTCAGGATTGGCTTCGGACCTCCGGCAGCCCGTACGCCGCGCTGGCCGGCAAACTGGCCGGGAATCTGACTTGGGCGCAAGCCGACTTTATCGACCAAGCCGGCGGCATCAGCCGGTTTCCGGGCAAGCAGGGCTGCGAGCACTGCTGCCTGGGCTGCATCGTGAAGGCCGGGGACCGCCGTCCCATCCGGCAGATGTCCTGGGAGGATTTCACCGACAGCGTGCGCGCCTTGGTCGGCCTGCAGGCCGCGCTGACGCAGCTTTACGGCCGACCCTATGCGTTGATCCATAAGGAGGGGGTGACCCCTTTCTACGATTCGGAGCCGATGTCCGTGCTTTTTCCTACGAGGGATGGTCCGCCGAAGACGATCGCCGACATGGTGAGGTTCCTCCATGAGACCGCTGGGGTCACTTCCGTGATCTGGAGCGCCGGGTGGAACCCGCGCAGCGTCCATGCCCAAGGCGCGGCCAAGCAGATCGTCTCCGACATCCTGGCGGACCGGGCGCCGTATCTCGATGTCCCTGTCGACGACAAGTACGTCCCGAGGTTCGGGCTTCAGTTCAAGCCGGTCGTCAAGCGGTTCCGCGACGAGGCGCGGGCCTTCGTCATGCGGCGCCTCGGGGCCGACGCCGGTTTCCAGGGGGAGTTCGGGGAGGAGTTCAGGGCGTTCGGGTTCGATTTCAACAGGTATCCGAGCGGGAAGGGCGAACCGGCTAAGAAGGCTTATCGGCAGTTCGTCGAGAAAAATAGAGAAGAGTTCTTCGCTGCCTCGGCCTATATGAGCGATTTGTTGGATAATATCAAGACAATCCTGCCGGCCATCCGGAAGGATGGCCGGCGGGTCATCATGGGTTCGTATTATGTCCGTCTGGATCGGGATTTCCACCGCCGGGAAAGCGATCCGGAGATGCTTTTCCTGGATCCATGGATGGATTCCGAAGGCGCGATCGCGGCGACGAGATTCCTGCAGGCACGCCTGGCCGCGACGCCGGGAGTGGGGGCGCTCCCTGACGCGGAGCCTGGGTTCGAGGCGATCCCCAGGACATCATGGAGCCTGATGGAGTGGCGATTCGGGAATCTCGGGGGCATCCCGGAAAGCAAGGAATTGGGGGCTCCGATCGCGTTGTTCAACGGGACGATCGGATTCGCCGGGGTCGAGCATCCCTACGGGTTCCAGTGGGGAATCCCCAACTCGGCGGTCTGGCCCGATGCCGCGGTGCGCGGGCTCTCAGACAATCCCGTCCTGGCCCTGTCCGAGCCCAGGCCGCTCTGGTCCGTCGCCGCAGACCGTCTCGACGGCACGCGCCATCTGAACGTTTCGAAACAGGTACGCCAAAGCATCGCCGGCCGGGTCGCCGAGGTCAGTGGGGGCGCGATCGCGCCGCACTGGGCGCAGGTGGAGGGCCGCGCCATCCTGCGCGCGTCGCCTGGAAAGAGACGGGAGGCCTGGGTCCGGATAAGCGCCATGCAGGGGGATTTCCTGTTCCGTTTCGCCGACGGCTATCTCTACGACCTGGGCGACCTGCCGCGGCGGGCCGAACCGCGCTAGAATGATCTATAATCTATAAGTGGAGACGATGTGAGCAAGGGATATGTCTTGAAGCGCTTGGCAGGCGAACGCGCAAGGCTCAAGGTATACGGCGTCAAAT
>JAQUMZ010000059.1 GCA_028717865.1 Elusimicrobiota bacterium
GCCCGGTCAGGCCTATGGCGGCCAAGCCGAGCTTGCGGGCCGCCGAGACGGCCTTGAGCACGTTCGGCGAATCTCCGGAGGTGGTGATCGCCACGGCCACGTCCCCGGCTCGTGCATGGGCCTCCAGCTGCCTGGAGAACACGTTTTCGTAGCCGAAATCGTTGCCGATGGCGGTCAGGTCCGAGCTGTTCGCGCTCAGCGCCAGGGCCGGCACCGGCGGGCGGTTGCGTTCGAAGCGGCCCACGAGCTCGGCGGCGAAATGCTGGGCTTCCGCGGCGGAGCCGCCGTTGCCGAATACGATGACCTTGCTCTCGCGGCGGCAGGCCTCGAGCAGAAGCCGGGCCGCCGCGGCGATCTGCGGCGACGTCCGGACGGCGGCCGTCAGGACGCGGGCCGACTCCCGCAGCTGGGATGCTATCATCGCGTCAAGCGTGTTTTTGGCCATTGTTCTCCTGGAGCACGTCGACGAAGCTGGTGTCGAAGTTCCCCGCTCGGAAGCGGGGGTGGGCCAGGACGCGGCGGTGGAACTCGGCGGTCGTGGGGATGCCCTCCACGCGCAGTTCGCCCAGGGCGCGCAGGGAGCGCGCGATGGCCGCGGGCCGGTCCGGGCCGTGGACGATCAGCTTGCCCAGCAGCCTGTCGTAGTACATCGGGACGGTGTAGCCGGCGTAGACGTGGGTGTCCAGGCGCACGCCGGGGCCGCCGGGCAGGCGCAGGCCGGTGATGCGCCCGGGACCGGGCGCGAATCCCCGGTCCGGATCCTCGGCGTTGATGCGGTGCTCAATGGCGTGGCAGCGGATTTCGCAGGCGCGGTCCTGGCCGAAGGGAAGTTTTTCCCCGGCGGCCAGCCGGATCTGCGTCGCGACCAGGTCCAGGCCGGTCACGCATTCGGTGACCGGATGCTCCACCTGCAGACGGGTGTTGACCTCGATGAAATAGAACCGGCCGTCCGGGGCGAGCAGGAATTCCACCGTCCCGACGTTGGTGTAGCCGCAGGCGCGGACCAGCGTGGCGGCCGCGGTCTGCATGGCTTGGCGGGTCCGTTCGGGCACGGCGGGGGAGGGGGATTCCTCTATGAGCTTTTGGTGGCGGCGCTGCACCGTGCAATCGCGCTCCGGGAAGGCGACCACGCCGCCCGCCGCGTCGGCCGCGATCTGTATCTCCACGTGGCGCGGCTGCTCGATGAATTTTTCGATATATATCGAGCCGTCCTTGAAGGCGGTCCGGGCTTCGTTCTGGGCCAGGCGGACCTGGGCCTCCAGCGCGCCGGATTCGCGCACGAGCCGCAAGCCCTTGCCGCCGCCGCCGGCCGCGGCCTTGACCATGACCGGGAAGCCTATGGCCGCGGCCTCCCGCAGGAATCCTTCGGAGATCGTCCCCGCCGTGCCCGGCACCACGGGCACGTTCGCCTCGCGCGCCAGGGCCTTGGCCGCGCTCTTGTGCCCCAGCTTGCGTATGGCTTGGGGCCGGGGGCCGATGAAGGTCAGGCCGTGGTCGGCGCAGGCTTGGGCGAAATCGGCGTTCTCGGCCAGGAACCCGTAGCCGGGGTGGACGGCGTCGGCTCCGGTGCGGCGCGCGGCGGCCAGCAGGGCCTCGACGTTGAGATAACTCAAGGGGGAAGGAGCCGGGCCGATGCAGACCGCCTCGTCGGCCAGGGCGGCATGAAGCGATTCGCGGTCGGCCTCGGAGTAGACCGCCACGCTGGCTAGGCCCAGCTCGCGGGCGGCGCGAATCACGCGGACGGCGATCTCGCTGCGGTTGGCGATAAGGATTTTCTTGAACATGGGCTGGGTCACCTCGGTCCGGCCGGGCGGGCTGCGGCCGGCGCCGACCGCTTCTTGCGGATGTATTCCAGATCGGAGGGGCGCGTGCAGACCGCGGCGGCCTCGGTCAGGTCCAGACCGGCCTCCTGGGCGCGGCCCAGCGCGGCGCGCGTATCGGCCCGGGCGAGCAGCAAATCGCATTTGTCGGACGAGGACAGGTTCGGGAAGGCCAGCAAGGAGTCGTATTCCTCCAGGGCCTCGGGATACTTGGCCAAAGAGTTTTTGTACGTGTCGCCCAGTATGGCATGCAGATGGTACAGGCTCTTGAGCGACAGCTTCGAGGGATAGGCACGGCTGAGCTGGATGGCCAGGGCGCATTCCTTCTCGGTTTCGGCCGGCACCTTGCGGTAGTAGACCGCCTCGCAGAGGTAGCCTCGGGCCATGGGATCGCGCGGGTTTATGCGCACCGCGGCCTGGGCTACCAGCAGCGCCATGTCCGGGTCGCTGCGGTCGAACGCCGCCTCCGCCTGCCGCAGCAGATTCCAGTTATAGGGACGAGCCCAGGCGCCTTTTTCGCGCAGGAAAAACAGGTAGTCATCCTCGGGGGGTTTGCCGGAGACCTTGAGGCGGTATTTGACCACCGCCGCGTCGGGTTCCAGGCGGACCAGCTCCACGTCGGACCAGGTCCAGGCCGTCTGGTCGCGCAGGCTCCGGAAATCCTCCAGGCTGCATTGCGCCCGCGCTTCCCGGGAAAGCATCGCGTAGGCGGCCGGGAAGTCGGACCGGGCCAGGGCCTCGAGGTATTCGTTCGCGGCGAGCCGGGCGGTCTTGTCCGGACGCACGGAGTCGTAGTACAAATATCCCGCCAGGGCCGCGAGCACGAGCCCCGGCAGCCAAAAGGCCATATTTTGGCGCCGGTCCCTTAGGCGCAAGCGGCTCAGGGAGCCTTGCGTCGGCGCGGGAAAAGGCACGTATTCCCCCTGGGGAATCGGGGCCGGCCCGGAGCCGTCCATCCGCCGGGCGGAAGGTATGGAGAAGCCTCCGCTCGGCGCGTTTTTGGAGGCGTCTTGCGGCTGGTTCGAGCGGCGCGCGGTTTTGGGGATTCCGGGGGGCGCGGACTGGTCTTCCGCGGCGGGCGCCAGGATCATCTGGGTGCCGCAGCGGTCGCAATAATTCTTGGCCACCGAGTTGCGGAATCCGCATTTGCCGCAGATCTTGGCCAGGCTGCCTTGGCATTTAGAGCAGGAATAGCCGGGCGCGGGATAGGACGCCCCGCAGCGGGTGCATGCGATCCCGGCGTATTTGCTCTGGGCCATGGGGGCGGTTCAGGCTCCGCGTTCCAGGAAGAAAAGCGGCTGTCCGTAGTCCACGGGCTGGCCCGGCTCGATGAAGACTTTCGCCACGCGGCCGGGACAGGGAGCCTGGACCGGGTGCGGTTTGCCCACCCCGGTTTCGACCAGGCCCAGGATATCACCGGCCTCGACCGCCAGGCCCTCCTCGCCCAGCCGCGGGGCGCCGGGCGCGTTGGGTTGGAACAGGCCGACGGCTTGGGCGCAGATGGGGATGTAGCGGTTGGAGAAGGCGGCCGAGGGCGCCGGGGCGTGATCCCGGGCCGTGCGGAAATCGAAGCCGGTGGAGCCGTCGTGGTAACCGACTTCCGCCAGATCGGTGCTCTGGATCCAATCCGTTATGGAGCGCAAGCGGCGAGTGTTCATCGTGACCTCCGGGCGGGTCTGGGCGGCAGCAGTCCCGATGCGACGGGATCGAATGCCGCGGGCAGCATGCGAAAAACGGTGGTTCTGGTGATGGTGCGGCGGCCCGTGGCGGGGTCGAGATCCACGAGATACAGCCAGGTGTCCTTGGTGCTGAACTCCGCCAGGACTTGGCGGCAGGCCCCGCAAGGCCTGGCGGCGCCGGCGACCACGCAGACGGCCCGCAGGGCCCTGCGGCCGCGGGCCACGGCGTTGCAGACGGCCACGCGTTCGGCGCAAATGCTCAGCCCGTAGGAGGCGTTCTCCACGTTGCAGCCCGTGTAGATGCGTCCCGAATCGGTCAGCACCGCGGCCCCCACGGGGAAGCGGGAATAGGGGCAGTAGGAGGACTTCTGCGCCGCGACGGCGGCGGCGACGAGGCGCGAGAAGGCGCGCGGCATCTTGATTTTTCGGGTCATCCGGACCTTTTGAGCCGGCGGCCGGTCAGCAGGTCGAGCCGCCGCGCGGCGCGGCGGCCCACGCGCGCGGGGTCGGTGAATATCGCGCCCGCCAGGGCTTGGCCGCAGCGGCAGCCGCGCGGGCGGGCCGCGAGGCCGGTTGCGGCCTCGGCCAGCAGCTTTTGGGCGTTGGCGACATTGTGGGAAAGATTCTCCACGACCTTGGAACTGGAGACTTCCTCCCCCTCCTTCCAGCAATCGTAATCCGTCACGAGGGCGACGGGGCTGTAGCAGAGCTCGGCTTCCCGCGCCAGCTTCGCCTCGGGGCAGGAGGTCATGCCCACCAGGTCCCAGCCCATGCGGCGATGATATTCGGATTCCGCCTTGGTGGAGAAGGCGGGGCCTTCCATGCAGACCAGGGTCCCGCCCCGATGGCAGCGGATGCCCAGGGCCTCGGCCCGGGCGCGGAGCAGCTCGGACTGCTCGTCGCAAAAGGGCCGGTCGAAGGCCACGTGGGCCACGATTCCGTCTCCGAAGAACGTCGAGATCCGGCCCCGGGTCCGGTCCACGAGCTGGTTCGGGAATACGAAGTCGCGCGGGGCCAACTCCTCGCGCAGCGAGCCCACCGCCGAGATCGACACCAGCCGCTCCACGCCCAGGGATTTGAGCGCCCAGATGTTGGCGCGACCGTTGAGCTCGGAGGGCAGCAGGACGTGGCCTGGCCCATGGCGCGCCAGGAAGGCGCAAGGCACGCCGCGCAGGAGGCCGACCAGCACGGGGGCCGAGGGGGGGCCGAAGGGCGTCTTGATCCGGATTTGGCGCGGACGCTCCAGGCCGGGCATGTCGTAGAGGCCGCTGCCTCCGATGATGCCCACGACGGCTCGAGGCGTCATGGTATGTAGCCTCCCAGGGGCAGGAGCTCCGCGATCATGCGGTCGAGCTCCGCGAGGTTGATCGGCTTGGACAGGAAGCGGGTCTTGGGATCGTTGGGCAGAAGGGAAGCCAAACGCTCCTTGGGGTGCGCCGATATGAAAAGCACGGGGATGTTCTTGGTGGCCGGCTCTTTCTGCAGCACCTGGTAGACCGAGGAGCCGTAGGCGCCCGGCATCTGAATGTCGGTTATGATCAGGTGGGGACGGTGTTCGGCCGCCTTCTGGGACAGCTGGAAGCCGTCGTGGACGACCAGGACGCGGTGGTTGCGCGCCTTGAGATATTCGGCCAGGAGGCTGACGATGTCGACGTTGTCGTCGGCGATGAGTATCTGGGCGATCATGGGATTTTCGTCAGGCCGCCGTCGGACGCTCCAGCATGCCGGCGTAGATCGGGAAGCGCGCGCAGAGGCGGCGCACCTCGCCGCGGACGGCGGCCAGCTTGGCGTCGTCGGCGCGCGCGGCCAGGGCCTCGCCGATGAGCTGGGCGATCTGCTCCATCTCGGCCGGGCCCATGCCGCGCGTGGTGACCGCGGGCGTGCCGATGCGCACGCCGGAGGCGATCATGGGTTTTTGCGGGTCGTAAGGGATGGCGTTCTTGTTGACCGTGATCCCGGCCTTGTCCAGCGCCGCTTCCGCTTCCTTGCCGGTCACGTTCTTGGGGCGCAGGTCCACCGAAAACAGGTGGCAGTCGGTGCCGCCCGCGACGATGCGCAGGCCTCGGTCGGCCAGGGCCGCGGAGAGGCGCCGGGCGTTGGCCTTGACCCGCTGCTGGTAGACCTTGAAGGCGGGCCGCAGGGCTTCCCCGAAGCAGACCGCCTTGGCGGCGATGACGTGCATCAGGGGTCCGCCCTGGGTGCCGGGAAAATTCGTCTTGTCCACCGCGGCGGCGTGGACGGACCGGCACAGGATCAGGCCGCCGCGCGGCCCGCGCAGGGTCTTGTGGGTGGTGGAGGTCGTGAAGTCCGTGTAGGGCACGGAGGAGGGATACTCTCCGGCCGCTATGAGGCCGGCGTAGTGCGCGATGTCCGCCGCGAAGTAGGCGCCCACGTCGTCGGCGATCTTCTTCAGGCGGGCCCAGTCGAATATCCGGGAGTAGTTGGAGGCCCCGGCGAAGATCAGCTTCGGCTTGTGCTCGTGGGCGGAGCGTTCGGCCTCGTCGTAATCGATCAGCTCGTCGTCGCGGCGCACGTTGATGGGCACGATCTTGAAGAACTTTCCGGAAAAATTCAAGGGATGCCCGTGGGAAAGGTGTCCGCCGTGCGCCAGGTTGAGGCCCATGACCGTGTCGCCGGGGGCGAGGACGGACAAATACATCGTGATGTTGGCCTGCGTGCCCGAGTGGGGCTGCACGTTGGCGTGCTCGGCCCCGAAGAGGGCCTTGGCCCGAGCGATGGCGAGGCTCTCGACGACGTCGACGTGCTCGCAGCCGCCGTAGTAGCGCTTGCCGGGATAGCCCTCGGCGTATTTGTTGGTCAGCAGGGAGCCTTGGGCCTCCAGGACGGCCTCGGAGGCGTAGTTCTCGGATGCGATGAGCTCGAGATTGTCGGCTTGGCGCGCGGCCTCCCGGCTTACGGCCGCGAAGACTTCAGGATCTTGCGATTTGAGCGTGTTCATCGAGGAAGGCCTCCAGGTTCTTCTTGATCTCGCGGCAGCAGGCGGCGTAGACGTCGTCCGGCCGGCCGATGGGGTCGGCGATGTCGCCGGCGGCCAGGGTGCGCACCTTGCCGCCGAATTCCGGGAATCGGTCCAGTATGAGCTCGCGGTGGAGCTTTTCCATCACCAGCACTTGGTCGGCCCATTCCAGCAAATCCCGGCCGACCAGCTGGGGCACGTGCTCCAGCTCCCGTATGCCTTCCGCCGCGAGCGCCGAGCGCACGCCGGGCGGAACTTGAAAATGGCGTTCCGCGGCCACCCCGGCGGAGCGGGCGCTGGCCTCCAGGCCCCGCTCGCGCGCGAGCTTGCGCAGCAGGAACTGGGCCATCACGCTGCGGCAGGTGTTGCCGGTGCATACGAAAAGATATTTGGTCGGTCCCGCGCCCTCGGCCACGGCCCGCAGGAGCTGGGCCGCCGGGATCGCGCCCTCGCGCAGGACGCGCACCGGGGCCTGGGAGGCGTCGACCACCGAGGACTGCAGGCCGGCGGCCGGGCCGGCGTCTATGGCGAAGGCCAGGGCTTCCCCGAATATCCGGAGCGCCTCGGCGCCGTCCGCCGCGGGGGGGCGGCCGGAAAGGTTGGCGCTCGTCGACGCCCAGGGCGACTGCGAGGCGCGCACCAGCGCTTGCGCCACGGGGTGGCGGGGAGCGCGCACCGCCAGGGTCGGGCCCTGGGCGCAAGGCAGGGTCCGGCCGTCCGGGCCGGCGCGCAGCACCAGCGTGAGCGCGCCGGGCCAGAACCGCGCCGCCAGGGCCTCGGCCTGGGCGGTCCACTGCACCCAGCGCCGCGCGGCTTCGGCGCCGGCGACCAGCAGCGGCAGGGCTTTTTGGCGCGGACGCCGCTTGGCGCGGTAAATGGCTTCCACTCCGTCCGCGCTCAAGGCCGAGGCGCCCAGGCCGTAGACCGTGTCGGTCGGGAAGGCCGTGAGCCGGCCCCGGCGGCCGGCCTCGGCGAGGCGGCGCAGCTGCTCCGCGGACAGTTCCGCGCCGGCCGGCAGGCGGATGAGCTCAGCCATCCGCGGGCTCCGGTTCCGGATGCAGGACCACCACGAACTCGCCCAGCAGTTCCGGTCTGGCCGAAAGCCGCGCCCGCAGCTCGGACACGGTGCCGAACAGCCATTCCTCATGGATCTTCGAGAGCTCGCGCACGACGCAGGCCTGGGCCCGCGCGCCGAGCGCGGCCTCGGCGTCCTCCAGGAGCTCCAGGACGCGGAAGGGCGACTCGTAAACGGCGATGGTGCGTCCCAGGGCGGCGGCGGCCTCGAGGGCGCGCCGGCGCTTGCCGGTGGAGCGGGGCAAAAAGCCCAGGAAGACGAAGGAGTCTCCGGGCAGGCCGGAGCCGGCGATCGCCGTCACGGCGGCGCTCGGGCCCGGCAGTGCGGTTACCGCGATGCCTTCCGCACGGGCCCGGGCCGCCAGGCGTCGGCCCGGATCCGAAATGCCGGGCAGGCCGCTGTCCGAGACCAAGGCGATGTCCTCGCCGGCGCGCAGCCGCGCCAGTATCCCGCGGGAGTCGCGCTCGTCGCGCTCGTTGTAGCGCAGCAGCGGGGTCGCGATCGCGAAATGGGTCAGCAGGGCGCGGGTGCGGCGCGTGTCCTCGCAATATATGGCCTTGGCCGCGCGCAGGGCGCGCAGGGCCCGAGGCGGCATGTCCTCGAGATTCCCGATGGGCGTGGGCACGATGGCCAGCATCAGCCCTCCCGCGGCGCCGCGGCCGGAGCTTGCGCCTCGATCTTGAGGAACGCCTCGACGATTTTAGGATCGAACTGCGTGCCGGCGCATCGGCGCAGTTCGGCCGTCGCCGCCTCGCGCGAGAGCGCCTTGCGGTAGGGGCGGTCGGACCGCATGGCGTCCCAGGCGTCGATGACGGCCACCATGCGCGCGCCCATGGGTATTTCCTCGCCCTTGAGCCCCTCCGGGTAGCCGCGTCCGTCGTACCATTCCTGATGATAGAGCACCATCTGGGCCACGGGCCCGAGATATTTTACGGGCGCCAGGATCTGGTGTCCGATGATGGGGTGGCGCTTCATGACCTCGTATTCCTCCGGGGTGAGCTTGCCCGGTTTGAGCAGGATGGACTGGTCGATGCCGATTTTCCCGATGTCATGGAGCAAGGCCGCGTACTCGATATAGCGGCTCATCTGATCGGGCAGCTTGAGCTCCGAGGCCAGGCGCCGGGCCTTGGAGCGGGCGCGGTCCGAGTGCTCGCGCGTGTAGGCGTCCTTGGAGTCCACGGCGCGGGCCAGGGTCTGCACCATTTCCAGGTAGAAGGTCTGCAGGTTGTCGAGCAGGTCCTGGTTGTGCAGCATGACCGCCGCTTCCCCGGCGAGAATGTTCAGGAACTTGGCCTTGTAGCCGGTGAAGGACTCGGTGCCGTCGGTGGCGTGCAGGTTGAGCACTCCCACGGGCTTGGACTTGACCAGCAGCGGGATCGATATGAACGGCTCCGATTCCTCCGGCCGGGCCTGGACGTAGCGCGGGTCCTTCTCCGGGTTGGCGACGAAGATCGCCTGGCCGCTGGCGAAGGCTTTCCCCGCCACGCCCTCACCCGGCTTGAAGAATAGTTTTTGGGATTTGTCGGTGCCCGCGCTCTTGGCCGCCACGATCCTCAGGCAGCCGGCGGCGTTGTCCCAGAGCATGATCGAGCCGCGCGCGCAGGACATGAGCTGGCAGGATATGTCGAGGACCGACCGGGCGAAGTCCTCGCGCGATACCGTCCCCGCGTGGGAAACGCCGTATTCCTGGAGATTGAGCAATATCGAGAGCAGTTCGTCGAGCTTCTCCCAGCCCTCGGGAAACTCGAGCGCGCCGCCCGCGGCCTCGCGATCGGCGGGCGCGTCCAGCTTGAGCCGGTAGAGCCTGTGCAAGACCGCCGCCAAGGCCGCCGCGAACAGTAGGCAAAGTACGGCTGGAGTCCAGAACAGCCAGGGCATGATGCTAGGATAGCAAATTTATCCGCGACCCCGATTTAACGCTCGCGAGAGAACTACGTACGACGTTGTCTAATGAGCCTTGAGCAGGTCCTTCGCGGCTTGCCGGTTCTCGGGATCCCGGTCGTTGGCCGCGGCGGCCTCCAAAAGCGGCCGAATTTCCTCGGGCGGGAGCATGGAGCCCAGCTGGACCATGGCGCCCATGCGGGTCTTCGGCTCGGCGTGGCCGCCCGCCGTCGCCTTGAGCCAGGGGACGGTCAGGGGATTGCGCGATGCGAACAAGGCGGCGGAAAGCATGAGGCGGGTCTCCGGGGCCCGGGCCGCGCGCTCCTCGGAAAGCAGCCGTTCCACGTCGGCATCTTCGGCGCAAAAGCCGAGCTTGAGGGCCAGCTGGTGCCGCAGCTCGCGCGGGGCCTTGGGATCGTTTATGAGCTCGAACATTTTGGGGCGGGCCGCGCGCAAACCCTCCAAGGGCACGCTGGCGGAGAGCGCCTCCGCGGCTTTTTCCCGGGCCGAACGCCCGCCCGCGGCCCAGGCCGCGAACTCGGGCAGGCAATCCTTCCAGAAGAATCCGGCCATGATCCTGGCCACCGCCGGAGCTTCTCCGGTCTTGCGCCGCAGCAAGGGCAGGGCCTTGGCTCCCTCCCATTGGGCCAAGGTCGCCAGCGCTTCATAGACGGCCCACCATTCGTTGCGGTCCGACATGAGGGCGGCTTCCCCCGGGCTCTTGGACTTGAAGCTCCGCTGCGCGACGGCCGTGATCAGCGGCAGGGCGCGGGGGGACTTCAGCCGCAGCAGCCCCGTCATCG
>JAQUMZ010000060.1 GCA_028717865.1 Elusimicrobiota bacterium
CGGGGCTCGTCATCGCGGCGATCTTGACGATATTGGGTTTCGTGCGTCATCCCGTCAAGAAGGTGATCGTCGCGATGCTGGGAGGCGTGCTTATGGCGATCGGGGCGATGGAGTCCATGCTGGGCTTGATGATCGCAGGCATGGGACGCACGATCGAGGGCAGCATCTTCACGATCATGGGCATAGGGACCACCGTGGCCGGCGGCTATGCTTTGGCGACGGCCGCCCAACAAGCCGGCTCCGAGATGCGGCTGACCGAGTTCGGCACCTTGAAGATCGTCAATATGTTGGCGACCGCCTGCCAGGCGGGCACCGGCGCCATGGGCGTCATGAACATTATGAAATGGAAGTAAGGCGGGTGGACCATGTCTAAATTCCTGCGCCGCAACAGAAAGAAAGGGCTGTTCGCCCTGCTGCTCATGCTGCTCGGAGAGCGCAAGGCCGTTCTGCCGCTGCTGCTGGTGGCCGTGATGCTTTCGTTCGTATTCGTGGCTCCGGAAAATTTCGCGGGCAACGTCTGGGTCCGCACGCGCGCCGCGGCGTGGGTGGGGGCTAGGCTCGGCTTGTCGGACGCGGCCCATTTCGCGGACCTGCTGCGGGCGTTTCGTTCGGCCCAGAGCGCGCGCAGCCTTTCCTGGAGCGAGATATTCAGCCGCGGCGGCGGCGCCGACGGCGCTCCCGCTTCCTCGGTCGCCCTGGTGCGGGGCGCGGCGGCCGAATTCGGCCTCGTCGGCGGGGCGTCGCGCGGGCAGGCCCGGTCCATACGCGGCATCTTGACGCCCGAGGACGCCGGCCAGGGTGCCCGGGGGGTCGCGCTCGACGAGGAAAGCCTGGCGCGCGCGCTCGCGGGCGAAGCCCTTCGGGGCGGGCGCGCGGACGACTCCGCGCTCGGCGGGCCCGCCTACGCCATCCGCAAGACCGTGGGCATCGCGGGTGCGGGCACGGGCGTGGCCGACAACGTCAAGGAGGCCTTCGACGGCGTGGCGGTCGCCGACGCCGGGTCGGGGCGCGGCATCGCCGGTTCCCCGGGCCGGCTGAGCCGGATGGCCGCGGCGAAGCTTTCGCTGGAGCTGCGGCGGGCGGTGACCCGCAACTACGCCGCCTCCGGGCGCAGCGCCTTCGCGCAGCTGGCCGACGGCCGGGCCCGGACGCAGATGGCCGCCGAGCCCGCGTGCAAGGGCGCCAACGGCTGCCCGTCCGAGTTCGCCGCCACCAACGTCGGCGCCGTATACGACGGCAACCGGGTCGGAGCCTCGGCGCCGAAGATCATGACGGCGCCCATGGTCGACGGGGACAAGGGCGTGGGCGGCGTGCCCGGCGAAGCCCAGATGCGGGGTTTCGCGGATGAAGCGCAGCAAACCCAGGACAAAGTAGGCAGGTGCAGCCTGGCCGAAAGGACCTACTCCCCGTTGGAGCAGGATGTGTCGACGCAACTAAAACAGCGGCGCGACAATTTCCAGTCTTCGTGCACAGGCGGCGGCACGGCCAGCTGCAGCATGGCCAGGTACCGCGGCTGCCTCGACAAGGGGCGGGAGATAATCCGTCTTTGCCGGAGGTTCTATTCGCTGCAACACCAGCATTGCATGGCGTGCCCCTTGACCGCGGAGGAGGGCTGCTCGGATTCGCAGGAGGAATGCAGAAGGATGGAGGCGGATACGATCCGGGACGCCAGGCTGTATTGGGGCATGTGATGATTTTGCCGGGGGCTATTTCGCGGCTGGACGCTTTTCCGATACCATTCGCCGGGCCAGGAGAGTCTTCATGGAACAGAAACCAAAGGAACAGAAACCCATTATCCCGACCCTGAAGGATTCCCGCAAGCCGCAGGTCAAGATCAAGGGCCTGGCCTCGGGCCTGTCGCTCATCGAGCGCTTGAAGCAGTTCAAGAAGAAGGACCTGGCTTTCATCATGGCGGGCCTGGGCGTGCTGTTCATGGCGCCCCTGGCCGAGCACTTCATGATGAGTCCGGAGAACGCCGATTCCACGGCTTTCAAGCCGGGCTGGGGGTTCCAGCCCACCGGCCGCTTCGGCGACGGCGGTTCGCCCTACGAGAACGGGGTCAACGGTCTGGCCCCGGGCGGCGTGGCGGGCGGCGGCAGCGACGTGATCACCCCGTTGAACGTGCGCGACCCCTCCGTGCTGATCATGGCTCCCGGGGCGTCCCAGCAGCCCGCGGCCACCGCGGCGACGCCGCAGGCGCCGGCCAAGGAGAGCGCCGACTGGAAGGACGCCCTGGCCAACGCCGCGGCCAAGGGGGCGGGCGCCGCGACCAAGGCGGCGGGCGTGCCGGTGCCCAAGCCCGCCCTGACCAACGCGGGCCTGCGCGGCTTGGGGGCGGCCGCGGGGGGCAGCGGCGGAGGCTTCAGCCTGCCGCCGATCTCGGCGGGCAACGTCCCCAACAAGGCGGCGATGAACGACTCGCTGTCGCGGGTGAGCAAGGCCCCGGGCTACATGGGGGCCGGCGCGCGCGGCTCCGAGAACGCCAGCGCCGGGTCCATGGAGGCGCTCAAGAAGGCCGCGGCCGCCGCGGGTTCCGATTTCAACCGATCGGGGCAGGCCTCGACGGCCCTGGAACAGGCGGCTTCGCACGCCATGCCGACCGGCAGCGGAGCGGGCGGCGCCGGGCAGGGGGGCATGGGCCGCGACGACAAGGGGCCGGGCGGCAACCAGGAGAAGGGGGGCAAATCCCTGGGCGAGTCGCTGGCGTTCCTGGCGATGAAGGACGAGATGCAGAAGGCCCGGGACCTCAAGTGGAAGCTCAAGGAGAAGGAGGCCATGCTCTGGCCCAACCTCAAGGAGAAGCTCGCCGAGGAGCTGGTGATGACGCCGGCCAAGGCGCTGACCAAGGGTTTCACGGATCTGTTCGACGGGTTCGGGGGGGACAAGACTTCCTATGTCCTCAAGTGCGGCAATGAAACCTTTCCGTTCTCCAAGTTCCCTTCGTGCGGCGAGGGCGTGAAATCGGGCTACTGTATTCAGAAGGGGCTGCAAAGCAACACGTATGACGTCATTTCCATGCCCGGCGGCAGCGTGAGGTTCGCCGGCTGCACGAAGGAAAAGGGAGACTCCGACAAGGACAAGCCGTCGGAAACCGGGAGTCCGGTGGGCGGCATCACGCCGGGGAGCGCGACCGGCGGCGGCTCGCTGAAATGGGCCTGCGACCAGCTGGACGCCGCCGCGCAAGTCGAAAAGGGCAAGGCGGAGAGAAACAGCCTGAAGTCGGCGGCCCAAGCCATCGTCCTTTCCCGCAATTCCCTGGTTCAGCCGGCCAATGAGTGCGGGATCAGCGGCGACGTGGGAGGCAACGTCTCGGTCGAGTTGCGCGCGGCCGGCGCGCTGGTGACCGGCGCGGTCCAAGCCATCGTCCCGAAGGCCTACGCCGACCTGCGCGCTTCCGCCGCCTATCTCGACAGCGTCAAGCCCGGCGAGGACGGCAACGTTTCCGAATCCGGGTTCGAGAGCTGGCAGCCCAACGCCTACGCCGAAGCGTATCAGAAAATGCAGCCCGAGGCCAAGGGCAAGGTGCAGAAGGCGCAAAGCATCATGGCCGCGGTGCAGGGCAAGCTCGCCGAGTCGAACACCCAGATCGGGCAGGGCGATAAGATCAGCGAGGATGCCTTGGGCAAGGGCAATGACGCGGCCAAGGTTATCGGCGACATCAAGAAAGCATATGAGGACACGTCTAAAGCTCATCAGACCATGGCGGGCGAAGTCTCCAAAATGGACGGCGCCGTGAACAATGCTTTGCCCGGAGCCCAGCAGAACTGGGACGTGGTCCGAGCCAACGTCCAGGACATCGGCAAGGGCGCCGCGCCCGGAAGCCCCAACAACGGCATCAAGGAAGTCAGCGTGAACATAAGCGCGGGCGACAGCCTGAACGTCGCCGGCTTCAAGGCCGAGGTGCAAAAGGCGAAGAGCCAATATCCGGAATCGAACGACCAGCAGTCCGGAAACAGAGAGAAGCGAGAACAGGCCATTCGCGACGCGAAGGGCAAGCTCGAGAACTACCGGGACGGGGCCCGCAAGCAGAACGGCAGCTCCGACGGCGGGGTCTACAAGCAATTCCAGGGCGTCGAGACGCAGGTCAAGGACGTCGTCGGCAAGCTGCCGGGGGGGTCGGCCGCCAAGACCGACGCCGCGGCGAAGGGCAAATGATCGGGATTTTCAAGTGCCGGGCTGGACGCTTGCCGGAGAATAGGTCCTTTGGCCCTTGCCGTAAAAAAACATAGAAGGAATAATTGATTATCCTTAAGCCGCACCCGGAGAGGACCATGAACCCCCGAGCCCGCATGGTTGCCGTTCTCGCGTTTTCCCTTCTAGCCTTCGCTATCCCTCCGGCAAGAGCGGCGGCCGAGAAGACCGTCTCCACCCTCGCCCTGCCCACCTGGAAGGCCGTAGACGAGCCCTGGGGTGCGTGGCGGGAGATAACCTTCCGGGATTCCGGGGGCGTCAGCCGCAGCCTCTGGTATCGCGCCTCCGACCGCGCCCGGAGCGAGAAGTCGTGGCTGCCCTTGCGGACCCCGAAGCCGGTCCAGCTCTTCGTCCTGCGGCAAGGCAAGCAGGATCCGATCGGCAAGAACGCGACGCGGACCACCTTCTCCTCGCAGATTTCCGATTTCACGCTTATCCCCAGCCCCGCGGACCTTGTCATGGATCCAAGCGACGGCTTGGGCAAGGACTTCGAACTCACGCGCCAGCCGCGGCCGACCTCGCCCGGCAGCGTCATGCGCGTGCTGCCGCCCAGCCAGAAGGCGGGAGACGCCCCGCCGCGCAAGCCCAAGGGCCAGGGTCAGGGCAAGGCCCCCGCCGGCGTGGACGCGGACGTCTGGGCCCTGCTGGCCGCCGTGCCCGGCGCGGAAAAGGACAAGCCCGTCTACGCGCGGGTCCTGCAGCGCCTCAAGGCCGCCCAGCCCAAGAGCTACGCCCGCATCGCCCAGGGCGGGTCCGCCCTGGGGGCCCGGTTCGCGGCCGCCGTCAAGGACGCCGAGAAGGACGTCGCTCTCTATCCCGGCGCGAAGAAGGAAGACGCCCTGTTCATGGCCATGACCGTGGCCAACGGCAGGCTCCGCAGCCGCCTGGACGCCGTCCTGGGGGAGGAAACCCCCGCCGGTCCCGGTCCGGGCCCAGGCGCTCCGTCGGCGCCCGCCGCCCCCGAGACGGGGACGCAGGCCGGCGCGCCCGCGGGCGAGGAGCCGGGCCCGGAAGGGGAGCTTAATTTCCCCAACCTGCTGACCCGGCTTCTGATCCAGGACCCCGGCCGCGTCGGCAAGGCGATGGCCGAGCGCTTCGCCGGCTATATCGACGGAGGGGCGGACAAGAAGTTCGTCTCCGAGGACGTCCGCGCCAAGGGCGACCTGATGCAGAGGCTGCTGGCCCAGCCCGCGGCCTGGGTCAAGGCCAAGGTCGAGCAGAAGCGCTACGCCGAGGTCTCGGAGCTCTACTTCGTCATGGGAGCGGGAGACGCCGCGCCGTCCTGGGTCGAGAACCAGCAGCTTCTTTCCGCCTTGACCGCCAAGAACACGGAACGCGGCAGGCTGTTCACGGACGCCATGGAGCCGTGGACCTTGAGGGCGTCCAAGTCGGGCGGCCAGGCGAGCCAGAACACCACGGGCGACGCCGCCTGGGCCCACCGCTTCCTGACCTATGCTTCGGGAAAGGCGCATGCCCTGCTCGCCGACAGCCGGGTCAAAGGCGAGATCGGGGCGGGCATCATCAGCCGCGAGGAGGACCTGAAGGTCCCCGAGTATTCCGGCCGGGGCGGGGCGGGCCGCGGGGGGGCCGCGAAGGGCTTCAGCTACGAGTCGCTTTACCTGCGCGGCGGGGTGTTCGAAAGCCACGTCTACGCGCCGGGCGACCCGGTGTCGAGGTCCATATCGATCAAGATCATCACCGAGAAAGGCGATAAGGGCGTTCTGGTCAACCGGATCGCCGTCTACGACGTGACCTACCAGAACGACACCTTCGTGCGCAAGTTCGATATTCTCAGGCCGGGCAATTCCACCACCGTCTCCCTCGACGATCGCCAATACGGCATGCCCGAGTACACTTTGGGCTTTGAACCGGGAGAGGGCGGCAACACGGTGGTGACCCTCGGGCGCGTAGGCAACGAAAAGCAGATGAAGACCAGCATCAACGAACTTTTCCGGGCCCGCGCCGACCAGGCCATCCAAGAGGGGGGCGAACTGGACGTGGGCGGCAGGAAATACATCGTCATGGGGCAGGGCGACGTCAAGGGTTCGCTCATGTTTTTTCCCGGGGACCTCAAGCAGCGGATGCTCCAGGGCGGCGGCGCCAAGGACCTGCTGCCCGAGATGCTGGCCTACGTCAACACGGTCGGCCCCGACGGCATGGACAAGCTTTTGCCGGGCAAGCGCGACCTGGGCTCCGTGGACGGCAAGCCCTACCACCTGGCTTTCAATTCGGGTTCCGGCTGGTGGCAGGTCGGCGAGGGGGCCGGAGAACCCGACGCTCCGGCGGCGCCGATCAAGGCCTCGGGCGCGGGCGGCGGAGGCGGCGGCGTCAAGCCGCTCGCCGAAGCGGGGCCCGACGCGACCGAATACGAGAGGACCCTGCAGGGGCAGGGTTTCGTGCGCAACGAGGAGGTCCGCAACGGCCTGCGCGAGGATCTGCGGGAGGTGGTCCGGGTCTGGACCTACGTCGGCGACAAGCCCATGCCGCTGGAGCAGCGGCACGTCTGGATCGTGCCCGAGAGAATTTACAAAGCGCGCAATCTCGCCGTTCCCTTCGTGCGGCAGGGGCCGGGCGACACGGACGAGGGCAAGGTCGTCGCTGGCGAGGTTCGCGGCCTGGCCCACTTCATCGCCACCACGCGGGGCAAGAGCACGCTCTACTACGATCTGCTGCAGGAGAACCCCATCCAGGCCGAGGAGGGCAAGCCCATGAACCAGCCCTTCGCTCAGGCGGGTTCCGTGGCCCGCGGGGGCTTCTCCCTATCCGACCCCCTGCTGCTGGCCGACGCCTTGGAGCAGATCGGGCACGGCCAGCCCGCCGCGACGGCCGAGGCGGCCGCCGCCAACCTGGCCAAGCTCCTGGCGGATAAGGACGCCAAGCTCTTCAACATAAGCGGCAACGCCGTCGATGAGAAAAAGCGCGTCAAGGCCAAGACCTCGAAGGGCGAGTTCTTCATTTGGCCCGCCCCCGAGGCCGCGATGGGAGACGCCGGCGGCCACGAGGGCGACAAGGGCCCGGGCCACGCCATGGACATCAATCTGGCCGTGGACGAGCCCTTCCCCGACCAGCCGCAGGAGTTCGCCAACAAGGACATCAACGTGACCGACAAGGTTTACCCGCTCAAGACCGCCTCCGACGGCATGGCCGCGCTCTTCGCCAATTCCCGCGCCAGCCCGACGCGCTGGTACTTCATGTACAAGTTCAAGCTCCCCGACGGCAAGGCCCTGCGCAGCCCCTTCCTGCGGGTATTCGCCGCCGAAAAGAAGGAAGGCCCGCCCTTCCCGCGCGAGGTCGCATTGGCGGGGCTCTCGGGCTCCGAGCCGCCCAACGCCGGAGAATTGCGCTACCTGGCCAGCCCGGACAACAAGCGCGGGGCTTGGTACGCGGTCAAGGACAAGAGGCTGACGTCCAAGGACCAGTTCACGGACCGGGCCAAGAACTGCCTAGGCCCCGTGATTTGGTGGGGCCTGGACCAGCCCGGCGCGCGCAAGGCCTGCGAAACCGAGTCCCTATAAGGGGGACGTCCTTTATAGGGGGACGTTCCTTGCTTTGTTTGCTTTTCTCCTAAAAGCCCCGCCGTCCGTGTCCCCGGCGCTGTGATGGAAATTTCGGGAAAGCCTGACACCGTGCCGTCAAGCGGTGTTTGCTACAATAGGCGGGCGCGCGGCCGCTTGGGTCCTTGGGCCTATTCAGACTGGGTCTTGAGACTCATTTCTTTCGGGCCTTTCGATTCCTGGCGGCCGGCGGCGCCGCGGTTACACTCGATATGTACATGGGCCTCTGGCGAAAAGTCCTTGCCGCGGCGCTTTGCGCCTGCATGCTGGCGCCCGCTCCCGGGCTGGCCGCCGCGCCTCCCGCCCCCGATGACGGCGCGGGCGTGGCGCCCACCGAGGTCCTGCGCTTCCTCGATGCGCACGGCGCTTTCAAGGGGCCCGACGACCCGGTCCGCCAGTACGTCGGCAACGACAAGTTCATAACGCCGCTCGGCGCGGCTCTCTACCGCGAGCTGCAGGCCCGCTACAACCCGAAGGAAGAGATCGAGGGCATGCAGGAGTCCTTCAAGGCCCTCGCCCGCTCCGGCCCCTACAGCGACAAGAAGGCGGCGGTTTTCAAGACGGCGCTGGAGCGCTACCGCGATAAATTCGGCGCCCTGCCCCAGGTGCCCGACGCGGACGGGGAGGACACCTTCCGCCTGGGCACCCTGCGCGAGATGTACATGACCGGGGCGGCCGCCGCGGACGCGCCCAAGGCCGAATATTCCCAGGTGGACCTGCCCGGCGACCAGGGCCACGAGTTTTGGGACAAGAACGGCGTGGCCTTCATACTCAACAAGAACAAGGTCACGGTCTACAATCGCGAGCTGCAGAAGATGCAGCGCCAGCTCAACAAGGCCCGCCCCGCCCAGGCCCCGTTCATACCCGAGACCGGCCGCTACAGCCAGCAGATGTTCCTGGCCAGCTATTGGAGGCTGAAGCTCCAGTGCGACCAGCTCGACATGGCCATGCGCCTGGACCGGATGCTCAACATCGCCGAACTCTTGGGCGACCAGAAAAAGGACCAGGTCTGGTTCGACCCCAAGAATCCCAATCAGATCAACGCGGAGCTGGAAAAAGCCCTCATCGAGAAGGCGAAGGCCAAACCCTACTCCCACAAGGGACGGAAGTACTCGATCTGGGACATCGCCGAGGCCAAGACCCGCTTGCGCGCCGACTACCTGGGCAAGGCCTCGGAGGGGGTCTCGTACTTCAAGGCCGAGACGGACAAGCTCAAGGGCGCCGACTCGATCACGGACCAGAAGATCAAGACCATGGAGATGGGCGAGCAGTACGTAATGCGCTATCTCTCGCTTTCCTTCCTGGAGACCCAGAAGTTCGCCCTGCGCAACCAGCTCGAGCGCCTGAACCGCGACTCGCCGGATTCCCAGATGCTCGAGGAAAGCCTGGAGAAGATGCCCCTGGACGAGGCGGGCAAGGCGCGCTACCGGGCCGAGGCGCCCAAGGCGCGGGCCCGCCTGGAGCGCCTGCTGGCCGTCCTGGGCCGGGTCGAGGACGTGCTGTTCGCGACCGATTACGCCTCGAACCTGGACCTGGCTTCCGCCGCCCTCAGCTCCAGCCAGAAGGAAATCGGCGAGAGCGGGCAGAACTACGAGCTCTTCGTGACCGCCCCCGCCATGCTCCTGGCCCTGGCCAACCAGACCGGAAGCTATCTGCCCAAATTCAACGGTTCCCTCGACCCGCGCCAGTGGAGCTGGGGCTGGGGCAAGAAGTTGGCCGCGGACTCGAAGCTCGCCAAGGGCTACAGCGGCGACATGAAGCGCGTCGAGCGGCTCGTCGGCGGCGGCAAGGCCGCCGGGGCGGAGGGATTCGAGGAAATCGCGCGCATGATCTCCAACGGGGACTACCGGTCCGCGCGCAAGGCCGTCATCGCGCTGGATCCCGACGCGGTCTACGCCCGTCCCGCCCTGGCTTTGAGCGGCGAGGCCGCGCGGGTCACCGACTCGGCGCGCCTGACCGCGGCGCTAAAATCGGCCCGCGAGACCCTGGGCCGGGTCGCGGAGATCAACCGCTGGGTCAACATGGCCGACAATTTCATCACTTGGTCCGTGAGCGTGGGGCTGGCCGCGCCCGTCCTGCGCACGGCCTTCGCGGGGGTCGAGGTCGCCGCCTACAAGTTCGCCGCCGGCATGCAGCAGCTGAAAATCCCCTATGTCTCGACGCCGGTTTCCTGGGTGTTAAAAGGGATCGGGGCCGCTTCCGAGCAGGTCCGCCTGCGGCTGGCCTCGCTCGAGCCGGCCCAGGAGAAAATGCGGCAGACCGGCGTGGGCGGGCCCCTGGCGCGCTATCTGCGCAACAG
>JAQUMZ010000061.1 GCA_028717865.1 Elusimicrobiota bacterium
GAATGTGGAAGGTGTTATTGTTGAGCACCTGTCCAACATTCTTGATCTGGACATGGAGCCTGGCAGAAATCTTCTCGATCAGGCTCTTGACCGACCCGAGGATGCTGAAGGGCACTTCAGCTCAGACGGTCGCTCAGCTTGATGGCCGACACTAGGCCCGACTTGACGAAGATCAGGGACCCTTTCTGCAGCCCCGCGAAGTCCTTCTCAAGAACCTGCTCGCCTTCGAGGGTCACGACACGCTGCTCGGGATGATCTTTCTCGACAATATAGCCCTCGGTGTCCACGGCCTTTCCGAAGGCAGAAAGGATGAATCTCTTGGCCGATGAATCAAAGGTGATTACCTTCTCCAGCATGGTGCCCCCTGTCAAGTCTCTGCCATCGTCAGCAAAAGAAATGACCCCCAGTAGGGAGTCGTTGTCTTGGAATTTTAACATAGGCAAATCCAACTTGCAAGGCGTAGAAGCCCTGCAACGCGCCAGTGCCCATGTCCTGCATGAATAATACCATATCTCGCCCAGGTCAACGCAGCGTCAAGGGAATACGAATCTCTCTGCCGTCCCGTCTTTTAGCACGCCTGCACCACCCTGTTATCCACACTTCTCCTGGCATCCCATACTCGCGCGCGCGTTGTAGCGCACACTTTCGACATCCGCCCCTGTTTCCCGCTGTTATCAGGGACAGGCAGTCCAGCTCGTTGTCTGTTCTCAGACATCATCTCAGTTCTTGGTTGGGAAGTCAGAACGTCAACAGATTCAACAACCTAACGGTGTCTCAAATTGGCTGGACAGGATACTTTTCCGGCGCGGCTCAGCGCACGAGCTTGCCGGCGTCGACCATCCCGAGGCCCTGCTGGCCCTCGCTCAGGCGCGGGAGCTTGCGGGCCGCCTTCTTGAGCTGCGTGAAGACCCCGTCCGGCCCGTCGAGACCCACCCAGCCCTGGGAAACCGCCAGGGCCGCCATTCCGGAGACGTGGGGCGCGGCCATGGAGGTCCCCGAAAAGCTGGCGAAGCCTCCGTCCATGGCGGATGAGACCACGTCGACTCCGGGGGCGATGAAGTCCACTTCGGGGCCCCGGCTGGAGAAGGACGCGACCTTGTCGGCGGAGTCGCTGGCCGCCACGGCGATGGCCTCGGGATAGGCCGCGGGATAAGTCACGGCGCCGCCCGAATTGCCGGCCGCGGCCACCACCACCACGCCGCGCGACTGCGCGTAGCGCACGGCGCGATGCAGGGCCTCGCTGACCTCCGAGGTGCCCAGGCTCAGGTTGGCCACCTGGATGCCGTTGTTGGCGCACCAGACCAGGCCGTCGATGACGCTGGAAAGCGAGCCGCTGCCGTTCTCGTCGAGCACGCGCACGGCGTAGAGCCGGGCGCGCGGAGCCACGCCCACCACGCCCATGCCGTCGCGGCTGGCGGCGATGGTCCCGGCGACATGAGTCCCGTGCCCGTTCTGATCCTGGTACTTTTCGCGCAGTTCGCTCTTGCTGAAGGCGTCGTAGCCGCCGTCGACCTTGCCCTTGAGGTCCGCGTGCTCCGTGAATATCCCGGTATCGACCACGGCCACGCGCGCGCCCTTGCCCTCGGCATAATCCCAGGCCGCGGGGGCGTGCACGCGCTCGATGCCCCAAGGAATCTCGGGGCGCAGGGCCGCGACGTTCAACCTGGCCGCCCCGCCGCCGGAGCTCAGGTTGAGCTTGGGCAAGCCGCCCAGCACCGTCGCCACGCTCGGCATGGGCGCGGCCTGGAAGGAGGGCATGGCCTCGATCCATTTGGCGGTGAAATCCTCTTCGGCGCCGAGCACGCCTTCGGCGGCGTCCGCGTCGGGCACCAGGCTCATGACGTCCTTGCGCGCCGCCGCGCTGGACCGGCCCCGGACCACGTGCGGCAGCCTGACCGCGGGGACCTCCACGACCATGGCGGAAAAATCTTCGTCGGTGTTGCCGTTGGAGGAGATAGCGCGCAGCATCCTGCCACCCAACGCCTGCATGATCTTCAGACGCGCGCCGGCGGACGCCCCGCCCCGCATGGTCACGATCACTTTCTTGGTTTGATCCGCCCGCGCCGGCAGCGGAAAGGCCAGCGCCGCGCCGAAAAAGGCGGCGATCGCCAGATTCATGAGCTTCATGGTGCTTCCCCCTTTCCCGGCGACGGACTCCGGGGCCGGATGATTCGACATGGACACGATCATGCCATATTTTTGGACGAAAGGCCTAGTTCCAGCTTGGGCCTATGGGCCCAGGCGGCGCTGGGCCCAAGGACCTACGGCTCAAGGGCACAAAGACCCGGCCGAGCCGCCGCGGGACGCCGTCCTTCGCCTCGTCATGTTATCACAGCTTCGCCGCCCCGGACAGAGACCCGCGATGAGCGGACGCGCCTCCGAGCCTGCGGCAAAGATCACGGCCAAGAGGTATTGACGAAACGAGGACCGGGGTCTATACTTCTTTGCGAGGACGCCATGAAAAAGCCTACCAAGAAAAGAACGGAAAAGCGCCCGAAGGCCCCGCGCGACGGCAAAGCGAACGAGGACACCCCGCTCGAGTTCGACCGCGGCTGGCAGGAACTGGAAGCCCAGCACGACCGCATCAAGATGGACTTCTCCAGCCTCGCGGCCCAACTCGGCCTCGACACGAAGCCTCGGGACGAGCAGCCCTAGCGGCGCCGCCGGCCTACTCGGATTCCGGCTCTTTCCTGCGGTGGAAGCGCACCGCGGTCTTGCACGCCGCCGCGAAATGCCCCTGGTGCTCGCCCAGCACGCGCTCGATGGCGGCCCGGGATTCGGCGTCCCATTCGCCCCGCTCGTAGCGCTCCATCACCCGATGCAGGTCCAGATGCGCCGCCTCCTTCCATAACGGCGCGGCCCTGAGCTGCGCCTCGATGGCCTCGCAAAGCTCGGGGAAATGCGCGCGGCTCGGGACCCGATACCCGTCCTTGCGGCTGACCACGAGCTCCCCCTCGGGACAGGCCAGGGCGAGCACGGACTCCCCCGCGCCGCCGGCCGCTTCCCCGCGCAAGCCCCGGCCCTCGGCGAAAGCGACGACGTCCCGCTCCAAGGCCTCGATCTCCAGCTCGAGCCGGCGCAGGTCGTCCTTGAGCCTGTGCCTGGCCGCCTCCAGCTCGGCGTAGCGTCCCGCGAGCGCCGCGCCCTCGTCGCTTTTGAGCCGGGCGGGGCTCAGGCCCCGGAGCGACTCCGCCGCCGCCCACAACGGACAGAGGTCCCGGTACTCGCACCAGCCGCACAGCTGGCCGCGCCGGGGCGCATGCCGGTGGTCGCCCAGGATCTCGGAGACGAGCGCGGCCAGCCGCTCCAGCAGTTCCCGGCGCTGGGCCTGCGAGCGCCGCGATTCGTCCGAGCGCCGGAAGCGCGCGAAATGCCAGACGAGCGCGACCTCCCGGGCGGACGGCCAGGCCCGGCGCACCGCGATGTCGTAGATGCCCAGTTGCCAGTCCGCGTCGAGCTCGGCCTGGGTGGGGAGGTTGGCGGTGGTCTTGTAGTCGTGGACCGCGTAGGCGCCGTCCGGCGTCTGGGCGAGGCGGTCGATGATCCCCTCGATGCGAACCGTCGCGCCGCCGGCCTCCAGGGGAAATCCCAGGCGCTTCTCCACCCCCAAGGTCTGGTCCCCGTCGAATGGACTGTAGGCCTCGTAGTACCAGCGCAGGCAATCGCGGCCCGCCTCCCGCTGCGGCTGCGGCCCGCAGCTCGGATCGCGGATGACGACGGCGTCCGACCAGCCGCCGTCCCAGGCGGCGTCGAACTCCGCGAGGACTTCCGCGAGGCTCATGCGCCGGCCGCGCAGCCGGCCGTCGTAGAGCCGCTCCAGGGCCTTGTGGACGCAGGAGCCCAGCAGGGTCTCCACGGTCTCCACCCGGCGGCGGATGCCGTCGAGATAGCGGTAACGGTAGCGGCGCGGGCAGTCGCGGTAGGTCGCGAGCTTCGACGGCGAGAACTTGCGCGAGGCATCCGCCTCCAGGCGCGTCTGCGGCCGCGGCCGCGCCCCCGGCTCCCAGAAGTCCGGCTGGCCGGCCGCGCCGCCTTGCCGCCTTGGGCTCAGACGACCTCCAGCAGGGCGAAATGCAGGTACTCGGTCTCGGGCATGGCCAGCAGGATCGGATGGTCGCACGCCTGCCCGCGCAGGGCCAGCAGCCGGGCCGGCTTGCGGGCCTTGGCCTGGGCGCAGCGAAGCATCCCCACGAAATCCTCCCGTCCGACGTGGTGGGAGCAGGTGGAGGTGGCCAGCAATCCTCCGGGCGGCAGGGCCTTGAGCGCCGCCGCGTTGAGCTTGGCGTAGGCCCGCAAGGCCTTGGGCAGATGCTTCTTCGAGGGGACGAAGCTCGGGGGATCGAGCAGGATCATATCCGGGCGGAAGGGCTGTCGGCCCTCGGCGAAGCTCGCCAGCACCGCCTCGGCGTCGGCCTCGTCGAACTCGGCCGCCGCGCCGGCCCCGTTGAGCGCGGCGTTTTCGCGCGCCAAGGCCACCGCCGCGGCGGAACTGTCTATGCCCAGCACGGCCTTGGCGCCGAACTTGGCGGCGTTGACGGCGAAGGCCCCCGTGTAGCAGAACAAGTCGAGCACCGTCCGTCCCGGAAAGAACGGCCTCAGATAGGCCCGGTTCTCGCGTTGGTCGAAGTAGTGCCCGGTCTTCTGGCCCGCGCCCACGCTCGCCCAGAAGCGCAGTCCGCCCTCGGAGATTTGCACGCGCTCCGGCACGGAGCCGGAAAGCAGCCGGCACTCCCCGGGCAGGCCTTCGAGCTGGCGCAGGCGATGGTCGTTCTTGAGGAAGATGCCCCGCGGCGAAAGCAGCGCTTCGAGCGCCTCTCCGATGGCGGGCAGCCGCAGTTCCATGCCCGCGGAATAGACCTGCAGCACCAGCACGTCCTCGTAGCGATCGACGACCAGGCCGGGCAGGGCGTCCGATTCCCCGAAGCAGAGCCGGTAGGAGGTCTCCCCGGGGCATACCCGGGTCCGGTAGGCCAGGGCCGCCTCCAGGCGCCGGCGGAAGAACGCGGCGTCCACAGGTTCGACGCCCGGCGCCAGCATGCGCAGGGCGATCAGGCTGTGGGGATGGTAGAAGCCCAAGCCCAGGCTCTCGCCCCCCGCGGTCGCCACCTTGGCCAGGCAGCCCGGCGGCGCGGCGCCCTCGACCCGGGCGACCTCGTTGGAGAAGAGCCAAAGGTGTCCGGCCCTGAGCCGGTCTTCCTGTCCCGGCTTCAAGCGCACGACGGCCAGCGTCTCAGTTTCCGGCATATGCGAGTTCTCCCGGCCGCGCCATGAAGGCGCGGGCACCCTTCCCGATCCCCGCGTGCGGAGCGCGCGCCCCCAGGCCGGGCCGGCGCGCGCTCGGAGCCGTGGCCGTCACGCCACGCCGCCCCGAGCCAGCAGTTCCTTGACCGTCTTGTCGTACGCCTTCAAATCGAAGCAGGCCGCGAGATCCTTCCGGGATAGCTTCTTCGCGACGACCGCGTCGGACTCGAGCGCCTTCAAGAACGGCTCCCGCGTCTTCCAGGTCCGCATGGCGTTGCGTTGGACGAGCTCGTAGGCCTCCTCCCGGGAAAGCCCCGCGTCGACGAGCCGCAGCAGGACCTTCTGCGAGAAGACCAGGCCCAGCGACCGGTCGAGATTCTCCTTCATGCGTTCGGGATAGACCTGCAGGCCGTCGAGCACCTTCCGGAACCTGGCCAGCATGAAGTCCAGGGCGACGTGCGCGTCGGGCAGGATCACGCGCTCCACGGAGGAATGGCTGATGTCCCGTTCGTGCCAGAGGCAGATATTCTCCACCATGGCGCTTTCGTAGGAGCGGATCAGGCGCGAGAGCCCGCAGAGATTCTCGCAGAGGACGGGATTGCGCTTGTGCGGCATGGCCGAGGAGCCTTTCTGCCCCTCGCCGAAGGGCTCCTCGGCCTCGAGGACCTCCGTCTTCTGCAGGTGGCGGATCTCCAGGGCGAAGCGCTCGACCGCCGCGGCGGAAAGGACCAGGGCGTGAAAATAGTCGGCGTGCCGGTCCCGCGGCACGACCTGCGTGGCCACCGGCTCGGGCTTGAGCCCGAGCGCGTCCAGCACGCGGGCCTCGTACTGCGGCCCGACCTGGGAGAAACAGCCGACCGCCCCGGAGAGCTTGCCGTAGGACGCCTCCTCGCGCGCCCGCCGCAGGCGCGCCAGGTTGCGCCGAGCCTCGGCGTGCCAGCCCGCGAGCTTGACCCCGAAGGTGATGGGCTCGGCGTGCACCCCGTGCGTGCGGCCGGCCATCCAGGCGAACTCGTAACGCTTGGCCAAGCCGCCGAGGCGGGCCGCCACCTCCTCCCAGTCCGCGACGAGCAGTTCCACGGCCTCGCGCAGCTGCAGGGCCAGGGCGGTGTCCAGGATGTCGGAGGAGGTCAGCCCGTAGTGCAGATAACGGCTGAGCTTCGGAGCCTGGTCCTTGAACCGCGCGCCTACGGCCGAGAGCAGCGCGATCACCTCGTGGCCGGACTTGGCCTCCAAGGCCACGACCTGCTCGTGCAAACCTCCGCGGGCCGCCGTCTTGAAGGCCTTGAGCTCCGCGGCCGGGATGCCCTTGTCCTCGGCGATGGCCTCCAGGAACGCTTCTTCGACCCGCAGCATGAGCTTGAGCCGGTTCTCCTCTCCCCATATGCGGCTCATTCCCGGACGGGCATACCTGTCGATCATGTCATGACCTCCGCTAAAGCGCCTTGCGCCAGCCCCTCGTCATACAGCCCGTCCTCGCGCGGGTTGAGCCGCCGGCCGAAATCCCGGAAACCCCAGGACGCGGCCGCGGCCAACAGGCTCACCGCGAGCCAGGGCGCCGCGCTCCAGACGGGACTCAAGTACTGCAGGGCCAACCCGCCCAGCAGCGGCCCGAAGGCGGCGCCCAATTGCCAGGACAGTCCCTGGAAACCGAGGTAGCGCCCCCTGAGCTTTTCCGGAGCGAGGTTGACCGCCATGGTGTGCAGGCCGGGCGAGACCGTGATCTCGCCCAGGGTCACCACCGCCACCGCCGCGGCCAAGGCCGCGAAGCTCCCGGCGAAGCCGACCCACCCGTAGCCCGCGGCATAGAAAAGGCAGCCCGCGGCCAGGACCGCGCTCAGGCGCAGTCGGCGCGCCGCCTGGGTCGCCGGGGCCTGCAGCAGCACGACGAGGACGCCGTTGAGGGTGAACAGCAGCCCCACCCGGGCCTCGCTGAGGCCCGCGTAGCGCACGCAATGCACGGAGAGGCTCACCACGAGCTGGGCCATGACCGCGCCTATGAGCCCCGCGAAAAGGCAGAACCTCATGAACCGGCGGTCCGCCGCGACTCCGGCCGCCTCCCGCCACGAGAAGCGGCTCTCCGGGCGCGCCGCCGCCGCGCTCGACACCAGCCAGCGCACCATGGCCAGGCAGACCAGGCAGGCCGCCCCGGAAACGGCGAACAGCATGGGATAGGAGCGCTCGGCCATCAGGCCCCCCAGCGCCGGTCCCACGGCCCAGCCCAGGTTGACGGCCACGCGCAGCTTGCCGTAGGCCGCCAGACGCTCGCGCTCCGAGCACGAGGCGGCGATCCAGGCGCGCACCGCGGAATCGTAGAAGCTGCCGCAGAAGCCGCCCAGCACGTGCAGAAGAATCAGCCCCCCCGCGGCCGCGCCGCCGGCCATGGCCCAGGACATGAGCACGACCACCAAGCCGCGGGCGCCCACCGAGGCTTCCATGACGCGCTTGGAGCCCAATATGTCGGAAAGCTCCCCGCCCAAGGCCTGGCCCACGGCCGTGGCCGAGAGCATCGCGAAGAGCGCCGCCCCCACCAGCCCCATGGGCAGGCCCCGCTGCCGGTGCAGGTACAGGGCGAAGAAGGGATAGGAAAGAGCCAGACCGGAGACGAGGACGCATTGGCAGACCAGCAGAGCCCACAAACGGGCCGCGAAACCGGTCTTCATGGGCATCGCGCGTCGCGGCCGGACCCGCTTATTCCCCTTCGGCCGCGCCGAGGGAGGGATTCTTGCTCGCGTCCTTGACGGGCACGCCGTCGGCGCATTGCGGGCAGGAGTCGGGGGAATAGACCTGCAGGGGATAGGCGATGAGGGTCCGCACGGGGACCGAGAGGTTGAGCCCCGCGACCGAACGGTCCACGATCCCCCCCACCCCGACGACCTTGGCGCCGTAAGCCTGCGCCAGGAATACGATCTCCGCGGTCAGGCGGCCCGTGGTCAGCACGTCCTGGACCACGAGGGCGCGCTCGCCGCGCTCTATGCGGAAGTCGCGGCGCAGGGCCATCATGCCCTGCACCCGTTCGGTGAAGATCGCGCGGCATTTCTTGGCGCGGGCCACCTCCTGCCCCAGCACGGCCGAGACCACGGTCGGCGCTATGACGACGTCTATATCCCCCGAGAATTTGCCGACCAGGGCCTTGGCGATCCTCTGCGCCACGTGGGGATACTGCAGCACCATCGCGGTCTGCACGTAGACGGGGCTGTGCAGGCCGGAAGCCAGCGCGAAATGCCCGTGCACGACGGCGCCGTGCTCTTGCAGCAAACCCAGCAGATCCATCTTGTTCAGTGCGGTCATCGTCCCTCCTACAGGCCGCGCAGCTTCTCGAGCGCGGCGTAGCGCTTCTTGGCCTTGGCCCGGGCGTCCTCGACGGCCTTCTCGATCTCGTCGCCTCCCATCTTGCTGAGCCTCGGATCGAGGTCGGGGAGGCCGAGGGACCCGTTGACCCGAAAAGCGATGGCCGGGCGTCCCAGTTCGTCGACCCACCATTCGGGCAAGGGATCCCGGTAGCCGGTCAGGCGCGTCAAGATGTTCATGTCCACGGTCTCCCGGGCGAAGTCCGCGGTTCCGCTGGCGAAGGCGGCCATCTGGGGGCTGTCCACGGAGAAGAGCCTAGTGGAGGCCACCCCCCGCTTGAGGCCGTACTCGCCTTCGATCCGGGTGAAATCGAGGGTCTTGGGATAGACGGTAGCCGCGCTGAAGACCGAAAGGTTGTTCATCTTGTGCATATAAACGAACGGAAGGAACACTATTCTAAGAAATTTATTGGCCGCCTGCACCGCGGGAATGTCGGCTATGCGTCCCGGTCCGAAGCTCACCCGCACGTCGCCGCTGACCTGGCTCAGGCTGGGCGAGACCCCGCGGATGTCCCAGAGCATGTCCACGTTGTTGAAGGCGAAATTCTTGTGCGCCACGGAGCCGATCATGATGTGCCCCGCCGTGTCCGGGAAATGTTTCGGTATGGCGTACTTGAAGGCGCTCAGCCAGGTCCGCTCCGGCGCGGCGGCCGCCTGGGTGGAAATCCGGACCACGGCGTCCGAGACCAAGCCCTGGGCCTCCTCCCAGCGCAAGCGGTCGATGGAGCCGTCCACCAGGACCTCCTTGGGATTGGCCAAGCGGCGCACCAGCCCCTTGAGCGCGATCTTGGAGTCGAATATCCGGGCGGCCAGCCGGTCCAGCTTGAGGTCGCCGCGGCGCAGCCGGGCCGACAGGTCGAGCTCCGAGAAACGGCCCGATAATATCCGCCCCTCCCCGCCCGCGACCGAGAAAACGACGTCGTCGAGGCTGCGGGGCGCGGAAACGGAAAGCGAGCCGCCGTCAAGGCTGAAGCCGCCGAACCGGCCGCAGGCCCGCTCGATGCGGACGGCGCCCCTCTGCGGCCGCAGGCGGCTCCAGGGGCCCGCCAGCGTCAGCGAACCCGAGAGGATACCCTCCAAGCCCAGCCGTCCGGACGGGGGATGGATGTCCTTGATCCGGCTCAAAGGGAATTCCGAGACGCCGATCTCGGCCTCGAGCGCGGCGCCGGCCGGATCCACGGTGCCCGAGGCGGTCAGGCTCAGCGGCGGGCTGTCCACCCGCAGCCGGCGCACCTGCAGGAGCCCGCCTCCCGGCCAGCCCGCACGCAGACGCCAGCGGGCGGGAGGCAGCGTCACATCCAACTCGCGGCCCAACAACGCACGCCACTGGTCCGGTCCCAGCTTCGGCGCGAACAAATCCAGGTCGAAACTCGAGGCCGGCGCTCCGGCCAAGCCGCCCGACCCCCGGAAGGCGACGCCCGCCACGGTCGCCGAGACGCGGTTGG
>JAQUMZ010000062.1 GCA_028717865.1 Elusimicrobiota bacterium
GGTGCCCCTGACGGTCGTCGTCCTGGGCTTGGCGGCCCTGGGCGTGACCGTCCTGACCGAGCACACGCCTTTCGGGCGCTATCTTTATGCCATCGGAGGCAACGAGGAGGCCGCGGTCATCTCCGGGGTGCCGGTCAGCCGGGTCATCATCGGCGCCTTCGGCCTGCTGGGCGCGATCGTGGCGGTCACCGGCTTCATGCAGACGGCCTATTCCGGGGCCTCGACGACTACGGTGGGCGAACTCATGGAACTCGACGCCATCGCCGCCTGCGTCATCGGCGGCGCCAGCCTCAAGGGCGGACGGGGGTCGACCCTGGGCGTACTCTTCGGTTCGCTCATCATGGCGGTCCTGCTCAACGGCATGACCCTTCTAGCCGTTTCCCCGGAATACAAGTTCATCGCCCGCGGCGTCGTCCTGGCGCTGGCGGTGTGGATGGACGTCCGCTGCCGCCGTTAACAACGGTGCCAGGCATTGCATTCTTGCATTTAGGGTTGGACAAGAAACGCCCTGGAGACGGACGACGGGTTGCAATTTAGAAACAGCGCTATTTGTCCCGGCATCCAGCCATCGGCAATAGCCATGCGCATGAACAAGCGTCTGGTTCTTACCGCCAGACGAGAACGATGCCCATTTGTAAGCGTTGCCAACGAGAGACCCGCCTCTTGAGATAAGCCTTTTGCGAGTGTTCCTAGATCGGTTCGTTTTTTAACCTGGGGCGCGCATCGGTGTCTTTCTTCCATATTTTTGAGGATATTCTCAGCTGTGTCGCTGAAGGGGTCGGGATAGTTTTTACATTCCGCGAGTCCTGTGTCGATGAAGCGCAGTAATTGATCCCGCTTCGGGATTCCATCCTCATGGAGCAAAGACAGAGGGAACTCGGGGTCAAGGATTCTGGAGTCATGCTCCCCAGCCAATTCGCGGTATCCACTCCAGGGCCATTCTCTCGGGTGGCGAACCAAACCACTCCGAACTGGGTTTAGATTTATATAGCGTAGCAAGGTCAAAAAGTATCCATCATTGCCGCACCGCAACGACTTAAATCTTCGTTGAAATAGATGCCCGATTCTGGTCTTGTTCAAGTTGAAATATTTCACATAGCGCGTGGTAATCCAATGCATGGTTCGAGACAAAGGGATTGCGGAGACGCGCAGCAGAAGGTGAAAATGATTTGGCATCAGGCAAGTCGAAAACAGCTGAATACCGAATCGCGTCTTGGCTCGCAGGAGGATTTGGGTGAAGCGTTGATAATCATTTTGGCCGAGGAAGATATCTTGGCCGTCGTTCCCACGATTCATTACGTGATAGATCGTCCCGAATTCATGGGTCCGCGGAGGTCTTGCCATCACTAATAATACGATTGAGCGGCAAAAAAGTTTCCTCTTTTCGAGAGATATGCAATTATGCAATGCCTGGCACCGTTGTTAACGGTTCCAGTTGACGCGGATGAAGTAGGTCTCCGGTTCGTAGCGGATTTCCAGGCGGCCTTTGTAGGCCCGGTGCAGAGCCTCGCCGATGCGGCGGGGCAGGTGGATGTCCGTGGTCTTGATGTTCAGGCCGGCGCCGCCCGCCTCGATGCGCATGATGCGGTGGAGGGGCCGGAATTTCTTTTCCAGCTCTTCCTGGTGCCGGGCGATGTGGATGAGTTCCTCCTTGCGCGCGAGGGCGAAGTCTCCGCTTATGGTCAGGATGCCGGCGGGAAAGTCGTCCCGGATGCGCCGGCAAGCCTCGCAGAGCTCCAGGCGGGCGCCGCGCGGGGGCAGGTCCCAACTCCAGCGGTTTTTCTCGAACACGGCGCGGCATTGCGGACAGACCGCGGGTTCATGCGGCGTCAGACGCGTCCGGTAGGGATCGTGTATCCTTTCGTGGATCAGCAGGTCCCGTCTGGGGCCGGCGGCGGTTTTTCCCGGCATAGGCGCCTCCTCGCTCCCCTGGTTTAGGGTATCCGCCGCGGGTACGATCCGCCTCAAATCCAAACGCCGGGGATGGCGGCGGAGCAGCGCGGGCAGCAACCGTCCTTGAGCCGGTTGGCCGTCACGGCGAAGCCTCGGCGTTCGATGAGCAGTTCCCCGCAGGCGGGGCAGGCCGTGTTTTCCAGTCCCGCGAGCCGGCCGGGGAGATTGCCGGCGTAAACGAAGCGCAGGCCCTCGGCCTTGCCGATCTCGGCGGCGCGGGCCAGGCTTTCGGGCGCGGTGTCCCGCGGCTCCTCCAGGCGGTAGTCCTGGTGGTAGGCCGTGACGTGCCAGGGGATGTCGGGCGAGACGCCGGCGAGGAATTGCGCCAGGCCGCGCAGTTCCCGGTCCGAGTCGTTCCAGCCGGGGATGACGAGGGTGACCACCTCCAGCCAGAATCCCAGGGCGCGGATGTCCTCTATGGAGCGCAGGACGTGGCGCATGGCGCCGCCGGTCATGTCCCGATATTTGGCGGAGTCGAAGCACTTTAGGTCTACCTTGTATAGGGACATCACCGGCCGCAGGTACTCCAGCACGCGCCGGTTGGCGTGGCCGTTCGAGACGTAGCCGCAGCGCAGGCCGAGGCGGCGGGCCTCGGTGAAAATCGCGGCGGCCCATTCCGAGGTGATGAGCGGCTCGTTGTAGGTGGAGACGACCACGGGGCAGCCTTCGGCCTGGGCCGCCCGGGCCACCGCGGCCGGCGGGATGCGGCTGATCTGGGCTTCGGCGGCGGGGTCGCGCAGAACCTGGCTGGTAAGCCAGTTCTGGCAGAACCGGCACGAGAAATTGCAGCCCAGCATGCCGAAGGACATGGCCTGGCTGCCGGGCAGGACGTGGAAGAATGGTTTCTTCTCTATGGGATCGGCTCGCAGTCCGCTGACGTAGCCGAAGGGCACCAGCAATCGGCCCCCTTTGTTGTAGCGCATGCGGCAGATCCCGGCTTTCCCCTCGGCGATGAGGCACTCGTGGCCGCACGCGCAGCAGCGCACCATGCCGTCGCCCTGCCGATCATAAAGGTCTCCTTCCCGGGTCAGGCCGCGCAGCAAGTCCTCGAGGCTCGGTGCTTCCTTCATAACATCCTCCCGGTCATGGCTCCGCGAAGGAGTTCACCGTGAAGGTGAAGAGCTCGATGCCCGGTTCCTTCCAGGCTGCCGAGCGCAGACCGGCCTTGTGCTCGCACAGATGCGCCATGAAGCCTTCGCGGTCGGGCAGTTTCTCCCAAACCTGGGGCAGAAAAAGTCCGGACTTGCGGCCGCGGCCCACCATGACCCCGAGGCCCGGCTTGATATCCTCGGGCCGGGCGACCTGCGGCTCGGAGAGGATGGATATCTTGGCGCGCAGGCCGTCGAGCTCGGACTCGAATATTCCCGGGAAGCGGGAATCCTCGGTCGCGCTGAGCACGGCGTAGCGCGCCACCGCGTTGCCCAGCGTGTCGTGGGGATGCGTGGTCCCGATGCAGCCGCGCAGTTCCGCGTTCGCGCCGGTCCAAGTGACGAACACCGCGGCGGGCAGGTTCAGCCGGGGATAATCGAACAAGCGGGGGGAAGGCCGGCGGCCCTGGAGGGCCGACTTGACGCTCTCGCGGGCCAGGGCCAAGAGCGCGGTTTTTTCCGGCTCGGAGAGCGCCTCGCTCGGCCATGGGCGGCGGCGGCCCCTGGCCAGCAGGAGAGCCGCGCCGTAGCCGACGGTGCGTCGGGCGTCGCCGCCTCCGTCCGCGGAGTTGGTGCAGCCCAGGGACTCGGCCCAATCCGCGCCCAGCGCCGCGCCCGCGCTCAGCGCGCAGGCCGCGGCCGCCTTGCCGCACCAGGTGCAGCGCAAGTCCGGTATCGCGAGCGACATCAGGCATTGCTCGGTGCGCCAGAGGAAGTCGGGGTCGAGGGTGAGGAAGCTCTCCAGGGAGGCCGCGTCGACGCGCCGCGCGTTTTCCAGCGCCGGGTAGTGCGAGAGGTCGGTCGCGGCCACCACCACGGCGCGCCGTCCTTTGAGCGCCTCGGCCAGGGCTCGGCCCACCCGTTCGGACTCGGAAAGACTTTGCGAGCTGGCGACCATGGGCAGCAGGCGGAACGCCGGGCAGCTTCTTTGCAGGAAGGGCAGGACCACCTCGATGGAGTGCTCCCGGTCGTGCGCGGCGGTCGAGACGGCGACGCCGGCCCCGGATTCCAGCAGACGCTCGGCCTCGGCGCGGGCCGCCGGGACCTCTCCCAACGGGGTCTGGAAAGCTGAATGGTCGTCCAGGAAGAAGCCTTCGGAGCGGGCGTAATGCGCGGTCCCCACCACGGCGATGATTTCCGGCTTGAGCCGGGCCAGGGCGCGGCAGACCCGGGCCGTGGGCGGTCCGGAGTATTGGTGGCCCGCGTGCGGGCAAAGCGCCGCGACGAGGCGTCCCTCGGGCCGCTCATCGGGCGCCTCGGCAAGCATCCGATCCACCGCGGCGCGCAAGACGGCGGGCCGCGCCTCATAAAAGCTGCCCGCGGCCGCGGGCGGGCGCGCACGGGCCATGGCCGATTCTATCATTTGGCTCGGCCGCGCGCCCCGGACCAGCGGGCTGGGTTCGGGGCTTCGCGGAGAAAAGCAAAGGACGTCCCCGGGCAACAAAGCAAGGAACGTCCCCGGGTAACGGGTAACGTCCCCGGGTAAACCGGGTCAGGATTTGCCTAGGGCTTGGGCGCTGAACTGGCGCTCGAGGTCCTTGTCGGTGAAGACCCCGTCCTTGCGCACCAGCTTGCCGTCGAACCACATCTCGCCGCCGCCGTACTCCGGGCGCTGGATGCAGACCATGTCCCAGTGGATGGCGGAGCGGTTGCCGTTGTCGGCGTCGTCGTAGGCGTTGCCCGGCGTGAAGTGGAAGGAGCCGGCTATCTTCTCGTCGAACAAGGTGTCGAGCATGGGCTCGCGAATGAAGGGATTGAGGCCGATGGCGAATTCCCCCACGAAGCGGGCGCCGGCGTCGGTGTCGAGCACTTTTTCGAGCTTGTCCGTGTTGGTCTCGGCCCGGGCCGCGACGATGCGGCCGTTCTTGAAGGTCAGCTCCACGCCGTTGTACATGGTGCCGTCGTGCAGGGTGGGCGTGTTGTAGCGGAGGGTCCCGTTGACCGAGTCGCGCACCGGGGCGGTGTAGACCTCGCCGTCGGGGATGTTGAGCTTGCCCGCGCACTTGACGGCGGGCATGCCCTTGATGGAGAAGTTCAGGTCCGTGCCCAGGCCCGTCAGGCGGACCTGGTCGGTCCGCTCCATGAGCGCCACCAGCCGGTCCATGGCCTTGGACATGCGCGCGTAGTCGGCGCAGCAAACCTTGTAATAGAAATCCTCGAAGGCCTCCTGGGAGGTCTTGGCCAGCTGGGCCATGGCGTTGTTGGGATAGCGCATGACCACCCACCGGGTGTGGGGCACGCGCTGCTTCATGTGCACCGGCTTGTAGAAGAGGGTCTGGTAGCGCTCCATCTGCCGGCCGGGCATGTCGGCCAGGTCGAATGGGTTGTCGGAACCGCGGATGCCGATGTAGGCGTCGGCCTTCTTCATCAAGCCCAGGTGCATGTCGGCCAGGGCGCGGAACTGCCCGTCGCCGGCATGACCCACGAACTGGCGCAGGAGGGACTCGTCGTTGTAGAACCAGAAGGCGGTCGCGCCCTTCTCGGTGGCCTGGCGCAGCACTTCCTTGCCCAGCTCGAGGGCTTCGCGGCCCTTGATCTCCAGGTAGAGCGTGTCGCCCTTTTTGAGTTCGGTGGAATAGCCGACGAGGATGTCGGCCAGAACCTCGTTGCGCTTATCTTTCATGAAAGCTGTCTCCTTGCCGGATCCGGCGAGCCAGGATAGCAATTCCGGGACCGCGGAGTCTCTCGTCGCGCCACCCTGACGGAACCGGCGCCCCCTCGTATGGGGCGCCGGTGGCGCGGCGCTGGACGGCGCGCGCCGCTGCTGTTAAGCCATTCGCGATGCGCAGCATCGCGAATCCAGACGGCCCCCCGCGGGGGCCGGCTGTTCCGTTGGGGGACGAATGCCGGCAAACGACCACACGGTGCTGGGCCACCCCTGACGGAACCGGCGCCCCCTCGTATGGGGCGCCGGTTGCGCGGCGCTGGACGGCGCGCGCCGCGCTCAGGTACGGCATGCGGGCCGCTGCCGTTCGGGGGCCGTCCGTGCCGGTGGGGGACGATATTCACATCGTCCCCGGTTGTTCACAGCAAGAGAACAAGACCCCGCCGATGACGATTACGGGGACATTTGTAGATGGGTTGACGGGTCGCGGCGTCTAAGCCGTTCGGCCCAAGCTTTCTTGGGTCCTATACCCCGAGTCCGGTGGGTCTTTCGCTTCTGGGGAAAGGGCGCAGGCGGTTGCTAGACTCCCGGTCATGGTTGACTGGCGTCGCGCGCTGACTAGTCTGCTGCTCTTGCTGTCTTGCGCCGCGCCGGGGCTTGGCGCGCGGACCTTCTGCCCGAGCCGAGCCGCCGGGGTCCGGCCCGGCGCGTCCGTCCCGGTTTGGCGCGGCCCTGCGGCGCTGGCCGGCCCGGTCATGCGGCCCGGGGCCGAGATTGCGCCCGCGCCGCGGTCCGAGCTGCCCGTCCTGCCCGCCGCCCTGCCGCTCGCCGCGCAGCCGCCCGTCGCGCTTCCCGCCGGGCCCGCCGCCCCGGCGGCGCTTCCCGGCTTGGCCGAGGCCGGCGCGGCGCTGGCCTCGGACGGGGGCGCGGAGCGCTCCGGCGGGATATTGGACGCTCTCTACGGCGAGGCTCCGCGGGGCGTCGAGGCGTTCGTCGATCACGCCCGGAGCCTTTTTTTCCCGGACGGCCGGCCCGCCGCCGTCGTCGCGCGCCGCGGCGGCGTCCGGCCGCTGGGCGTGCCGAGCGACGAGGAGCTGCGCGAGGAGATGGCGCTTTCGCCCCTGACCTATCCGGAGCGCCTGCGCGCGGTGGTCGAGCTTTTCCGCAGCGCCGGCGCCGCGCCCGAGGCGATCGTGGTCCAGGACGTGGGCCGGGAACAGAAGAACGTCTACGTGGTCAAGCCGGGCCGGACCGACCGGGTCATCGTGGTCAGCGCCCATCACGACAAGGCGAGCGTGGGCGCCGGGACCATAGACAATTGGAGCGGCACCACGATGGTCATCAACCTCTACCAGGCCCTGCGCGACGTCGCCACCGAGGCCACCATCGTCTTCGCGAGCTTCGCCCGGGAAGAGGACGGCTTGGTCGGCTCGGGACGGTATCTCAAGGCCCTGACTCCGGAGCAGCGCGGCAAGATCGACGCCGACGTCAACCTCGACACCCTGGCCGTGGACGGGACGTTTTCGTGGACCAACAATTCCAGCCGGGCTCTGCTGGAGCTGGTGAAGCAGACGGCCGCGGAGGGGAAATTCGATCTCAAGGAAGCCAGGCTTTGGGGCGGGGATTCGGATTCCAGCTCCTTCCGCAGGCTGGGCATCGCGGCCATGACCCTCTTCGGCGTATCGCCCGGGCGCATTTTCGACATCGTGCATTCGAAAAAAGACACCATGGCCGTCTTTTCCCTGCCCCACTACAAGAACGCCTACCTGCTGACCCTGGCCCTGCTGCGGCGTCTGGACCTGCTGCCTCCGATCGGGCCGGAGGCGGCCGCGATTTGACGTCTGCGCGCTGTTGTGCGATTTCCCAGAATTGGTAATATCAGAGCGTCATGGCCGCCATCGCGCGCGTCAGCGCCGTAGAGTTCCTTTCGCCCGAACCGCCGGATCCGGATTGCGGCTCGGCCGAAATCCGCGTTGACCTGGAGGACGGCAGCCATTCGACTTTCCGGGTGATGACTCCGAGTTCCGTGGGCCCCGCCATGAACGAGGCGGGCCGGGACTGCGCTTTCGGCGCCCCGGCGCTTTTCGTCAGGAGCCTGCGCCGCGAGGACCTGGTCCGCGCGGTCGGGAAAATGGCGGCGCACATGAGCGGTTTCTGGCTGCGCTATTACAATTCCAAGAAGGTCCCGGCCCGCAAGAGGGGCGCGCGCAAATGAAGCCGCGCGTCGACTCCATCGAGTTGGCCGACGCCGACCCCGCCGGCGTTCCGGGCCATTGCAGCGCGGTGGTCCATGTCAGCCTTTCCGACGGCCGGCAGTTTTCCGTCCTGGCGGCCACGCCGGGCTGGTTCGCGGAGGCCTTCGCGCGGCTCGGGCTCGACTGCTACTTCGGGCCCCTGGTCCTGTTCGTGCGGACCATGGACATGAGCCTGGTGCGCCGCGCCGTCGCCGAAATGGTCAAGTCCGGCGACCAGTGTCTCTGCCGCTACGACACGCCCCGCACCACCCTGGCCCGGGTGCTCGACGAGTTCAAGGCCCGCGTTCCCTAAGAGACTGCGTCCCGCCTTGGGCCCGAAGGGCGGGCGCCGGTGGGCCAAAAGAAGCCGAAGCGGTAGGACCAAAGGCCTGCGGCGCCCGCGCGCGAGAACGGTAGAATGAGCGCCATGAAAAAGCCTATCTCCGCTTTGGTCGCGTCTATCCTGGTCCTGACCGCTCCCGGCTTGCCCTGCTACGCCGCGATCTCGGCCGTCGTCCACCAAGGCGCGCGATCCGGCGCCTCCGCGCGCGCGCTGCTTCCGGCGCGGTCCCTGCTCCTCCCGGGCCAAGCCTCCGATTTCTCCGCGGGCCTTTTCCCGGCCGGCCTGCCCGCGGGCCTGGGCGCCGCGGCTTTGCTCCCGACGCCGCGGCCGGCCGCGCCCGGCCTGGCGGCGGTTTCCGTCCGGACGCAGGCGGTTGCGGCGCCGGACTCCGAGCCGGGGCCGCTGCCCCTGGGACGGCTTCTGGAAAGCCGGGCGCAGTTGACGCTCGGCGCCGATGAAGTCGCGGCCATGCCGGCGGGCCAGGCCAAGCGCGAGGCCGCCTCCATCTTCGACCGGATACTCGGCCTGCGGCCCGCGGCGGCCGGCGCCGAGGAGCCGGTCGCCGGGACCGAGGCCTCCGTCCAGTCCGTCCTGCCCGCTTTCCGCGGCCGCGCGGCCGCGCGCAAGCCCGGCCCGCCCTCGGCGCCCCGGAGCGAACCCAGTCTGCGGCGCGCGCGCGCGCTGGACGCGGCCGCGGGCCTCGGGCGCATGGCCCTGGCGGCGGTTTCCGTGCTCGGCCTGCAGGCCGCCGCCGCGGCCCTTCTGCCCGCCGCTTTCGGGCTGGTCCCCGTGGCCGCGGTCTGGGCCGTGAGCTCGGGCGCGCTGCTGCTGCCCGTGGCGCTTTACGCCCGCTACCGCCTGGCTTTGCGCGACTCGCCGCGCCTGGCCGGGATCAAATGGGTGCTGGACGCCGCCGTCGGCGCCTTCCTGGGCGCCGTCGTCATCGCCGCGCCCAGCCTGGCCTTCGTGCTCTCGGCCCAGCAGCTGATCATGGCGGGCGTGCCCCTGGCGGCCTTGGCCGCGCCCCGCGGCCGGGGTTTCGGCGGCCCCATGGCCCTCGACAGCGTCTCCTTATGGGCCAGCCTCGCCGTGCTGCCCGCGTTCCTCGGCGCGGCCGCGGCCGGCGCCATCGGCCTGGGCCCGCTGCTGGGCGCCGCGGCCCTGCCGGTCATGACGACGCTCGCCTTCTTCCTGGGCCGCATCATCTTCTCGGCCGAGACGGGCCGGCCGTTCTCGGTCCCCGGCAGCCTGCAGAAGCTGCGCTTCCCGTCCTTCCAGTGGGTGATGATCGGCGTGGTCTTCGCCCTGCTTACCGGCTTCGGCGCCGTCTACTCCAACCTGGCCTTCATCGCCTGGCAGTTCTTCGGCGGCAAGTCCTACGGCTGGAACCGGGAGGCTTCCCTGCCGGCGAATATCCTCGGGAATTTGCTCAACTTCAACACCGTGTATCTGGGCTTGCTGGTTTTCACGGCGGTCACCGCGTTCTCCAACCCGCTGACCTTCCTGGTCCTGGCCTTCGCGCCCGAGCGCGCCGCGGTCTGGACCGAGGCCTTGCTGGGCAAGCTGCTGCCCCGGTCCGAGCCCGCGCCCTCCACGAAGGTCCAGCCGGCGGCCGATCCGGACGGCGCGGCCTCCCCGGCGCGGACGAACCACTATTACCGGCTCAAGACCGGGCTGCTGATGGGCGGCATGGCGGCCACAGCCGTGCTCATGGCTTTCGGCGTTTTCGGGATCGCCAGCCTCGGT
>JAQUMZ010000063.1 GCA_028717865.1 Elusimicrobiota bacterium
CCATGGCGGGCTGGCGGGCCCGGGCCGCGTTGGCCGCGGCCTCCGAGAAGTCGAAGACCCCGCTGCCGCAGCGTCCGGGGCAGGCCACCTCGAAGGAGCAGGCGTCGGAAGGCCCCAGGTTGAGATTCTTTTCGTCGAGAAGCTGGCTCTGCGGGCTCAAGAAGCGCATGTTGAGGCGCAGGCGCAAGACCCCGGGCAGCGAGGAGGCGAATCCGCCTTGGCTGCGGGCCTCGGCGGCGCGCATGACCTTTTCCTCGTTTTTGTTGGGACCGGAGTTTTTTCGTCGCTTCTTGAAATATCTCGCCATAATCATAGTATAGCAGTTTAGGAGCGGATGGCGCGAAGGAGCTTGGTGCGGACGCGGAAAGAAGTGAAAAAATATAGTAAAATTACCGCCTTATGAAAGACGGGATCACGCCGGAGTTCATTCGCCGCATACCTAAATCAGACTTGCATCTGCACCTGGACGGCTCGCTGCGCCTGGGGACCCTGATAGAGCTGGCCCGAGCCGAGAAGGTAAAGCTTCCTTCTTATACCGAATCGGGCCTGCGCCGGCTGGTCTTCAAGGACGCCTACAGCGGCTTGCCCGAGTACCTGCACGGTTTCGCCTACACCTGCGCGGTCCTGCGCCGGCCGGAGAACATAGAACGCGCGGCCCGGGAGCTGGTGGAGGACAACGCGGCTGAAGGCGTGCGCTACATCGAGGTGCGCTTCGCCCCCCAGCTTATGGTGGACGAGGGCATGACCGCCGACGAGGCCGTGCGCGCCGTGGCCCGGGGGCTTTGGGAAGGGGCCAAGGCGCACAACCGCCTGCCCGCCGTGCGCCGCGGCGAGGACCTGCCGTTTCATTACGGCATGATCGTCTGCGGCATGCGCCGCTTCAAGAAAGGCATGTCGCCCTATTTCGCGGACCTGCTGCGCATCATGGAGCATGCCGAGCGCCGCGACGTTTACGCCGCGGCCTCCCTGGAGCTGGCGCGCGGGGCCGTGGCCTGGGTCCGGGAGGGCCTGCCCGTGGTGGGCTTCGACCTGGCCGGGGAAGAGGCGGGCTATCCGCCCTCGGCCCACCGGGAGGCCTATCAGTACGCGCACGACCACTTCATACGCAAGACCGTGCACGCGGGCGAGGCCTACGGCCCGGAGTCCATCTGGCAGGCCATCACGCAGTGCCACGCCAACCGCATCGGCCACGGCACGTTCCTTTTCGCCAGCCAGATGATCAAGGACCCGGAGATCCCCGACCGCCGCCGCTACGTCGAGGACCTCGCCAATTACATCGCCAGCCAGCGCCTCGGCATCGAGGCCTGCGTGACCAGCAACCTGCAGACCACGCCCTCGATCGGCAGCATCGCCAGGCACCCGATACGCAAGATGATCGACTACGGCCTCTCCGTGAGCATCTGCACCGACAACCGGCTGGTTTCGAGCACCACGGTATCCAGGGAACTCGAGCTGGTCGTACGTCACGCGGGCCTCGATCGCCGCCAGCTGCGCCGGCTCGTCATCGCGGGCTTCAAGGGCAGCTTCTTCCCCGGTTCCTTCAACGCCAAGCGCGACTTCGTGGCGGCGGTCGGCCGTCGCTACCAGCGCCTCGAGGCGGCGCTCTAAAGACGGGGACGAAAGGCGGGGACGTTCCTTGCGTTGTTTGCGAAGTTCGGGCTGAAAAGGTTGAACGTCTCTCGGGGCCTTCGCATCGCCTCTTGGGAGTCGGGCGATATCCCAAATACGTAAAATACGTGAAAACGTGAAAGCGGGGCACCGAGGATTTAGGTAAACTGAGTGCATATGACGCCCGCCGAGCTGGACGAGGTCCTGCGCGGGGTATCGCGGTCGTTTTATCTCTCGCTGCGGGTCCTGCCCGGAGAGGTCCGGCCCCAGTTGTCCTTGGCCTATTTGCTGGCCCGGGCCAGCGATACGGTGGCCGACAGCCGGGCGGTGCCCCGGCCACGCCGGCTGGAGCTGCTGCGGCGCATGCAGGACGGGGATTTCGGTTCCGTGGCGGGTCTGGCCGAGGACCAGGCCTTGCCGGAGGAGCGCGTCCTGCTGCGGCGGCTGGGCGAGCTGGCGCGGCCGCTGGCGCGGCTGGGCGAGGCGGACCAGAAGCTGATCCGGGAGCTGCTGGGGACCATAGTCTCGGGGCAGATTTTCGACCTGGAGCGCTTCCCGGGGGAAAGCGCCGAGGCGGCGGCGGCCCTTTCCGACGACGCGGAGCTGGACCGCTACACCTATCTGGTCGCGGGCTGCGTGGGCGAGTTCTGGACCCGGCTTTGCGCCGCGCGCTTGCCCGCCTTCGCCGCCCTCGACCAGGCGCGCATGCGCGAACTGGGCGTGCGGCTGGGCAAGGGACTGCAACTGGTCAACATCCTGCGCGACCCGGCCGCGGACTTGCGCATCGGCCGCTGCTACCTGCCCGTGGCGCGGCCGGAGCGGCTGCTGGAGCCGGACGGCTTCGCCGCTATCAAGCCGGTGTACGACCGCTGGCTGGGCGCCGCTCTCGAGCATCTCGACGCGGGCTGGGACTACGCGTTGTCCATCCCTCCCCGTCTTTGGCGCCTGCGTCTGGCCTGCATCTGGCCGATCTGGCTCGGGTTGGGCACCATCGCCGGCTTGCGGCGGGCCGACCCCCTGCGCGAGCGCGTCTCGGTCGGCCAGGGCCGGGTCTACGCCTGGCTGGCGTGGTCGGCGCTTTGCTGCGGCAGCGACCGCCTGCTTGACCGGACGTATCGCGGTCTGCGCCGGGAGGCGGGGGCGTGAGCCGATCGACGCGCTGGTGGCTGCTGGCCGCGGCGGCGGCGGTCGTGGCCCTGCGCGTGGCGGGCCTTAACTGGGGCCTGCCCGCGCTCTACAATTCCGACGAGCCGCACTTCGTCGGCCTGGCCGTCTCCTTCGGCGGCGGCAGCCTGCGGCCGGTCTATTTCAAGTATCCCACGCTTTGGCCCTACCTCCTGTTCTTCGTTTACGGGCTGTATTTCGCGGCTTGGTCGGGGTTGGGCCTGCTGCATACCGCGGCCGATTTCGCGGGGCTTTTCGCCTGGCATGCCGCTAATTTCTATTTGATCGGCCGGGTCTTGTCGGCGCTCATCGGCCTGGCCGCCGTGCTGGCGCTGGCCAAGGCCGAGGGACAGCTGCGGCCCCGGGGCGCGCCCTGGGCGGCCCTGCTGCTGGCGTTTTGTCCGATGCTCAACGAGGTCTCCCACGCCGCGCGGCCGGACTGCCTGATGGTATTCTTCGTCTGCTGCGCCTGGCTCTTCATCCTGAGGATATACCGGGACGGCGGGCGCCGCTGGCATTGGTTGGGCGGCCTGTGCCTGGGCCTGGCCATGTCCAGCCAGTACACCGCGGTCTTCGTCTGCGCGGCCGCCGCGCTGGCCCACCTGCTCTGCCCCGCGCGTCCGCCGCGGCGCCGGCTGTTCGAAGGCATGCTGGCCGTGGGCGTTGGTTTTCTCGGCGGCTCGCCGTTCATCGCGCTGGACTTTCCCAATTTCTGGGCCAGCATGCGGGACCTCTTCGACCTGGCCGCCCTGGAGCCCTGGAGCCGGCTCGACAACTTCCGGCGGCTATTGGGCAACGCTTGGAGCTTCGCCGGGGTCTGGTCCTTGGCGGGGCCGGCCCTGATCATCGGCGCCGTCCGGCTGCTGAGCCGCGACCGCGGCCTGGCCTGGATATATATCGGGACGGCCGCGCTCTACGCCGCGGCCCTGGGCAGCAACCCGGATGGATCTGGTTCGCGCTACCTGCTGGGCGCCTTCCCGGGCCTGGCCCTGCTCGCCGCGGAGGGGCTGGACTGGCTGGGGCAGGCCGCGCCCGGCCCCTGGCCCAGGACGGCCGTGGTCGCCGCGGCGCTGGTCCCCGGCCTGGCGGCCGGCGCGGCCTTCGACCGGCAGGCGCTGCTTCCCGATACCCGGCGGCAGGCGACGCGGTGGATCGAGGCGCACGTCCCGCCCGGCTCCGCGGTCCTGCTCGACCTGCCCCACGCCGGCCCGGACCTGCCCATGACCAAGGCGCAGGCGCTGGAGCTTTTCGCGCGCACCAGCGCGGCCGGCTCGGCGCGCAGCCGGTTCTACCGGGCCCTGGCCGACTACCATCCGGGCGGCGGCTGGCGGATATACCGCGTCAAGCGCTCGGCCCGGGACATGCGCTCCTCCCCGCGCCACGTCGGACTCGCGCAGGCCGACGCCGCCACCCTGGACGTGGAGGGCGGGCTGGCCGGCGCCCTGGCCGCGGGGGTGGAGTTCGTGGTGATTTCCGACTACGGGGCCACGCCGGAGCGGGCCCCTCAGCTGGCGGGCTTCTTTTCGGAGCTGGAGCGGCGAGGCCAGGCGGCCGCGAGCTTCGCGCCCGAGCCGGGGCGCAGCGTCGGGCCGCGCCTTACGATCTACCGGCTCGGGAAAAAACAGCCCGGAATTTGAGCGCGAACTCGCGCACGACGCGGTCGGCCTTGGTTTCCTGCCGCCCGGCGCGGGCGTTGGCCAGCAGCCGCAGCAGGCGCCAGGGGCGGCGCAGGAACGAGATCAGGAAGAACTCGGCCATGGCGCGCAGCTTGAGCCAAAGCAGAGCGCGGTCGCCCAGGCGCGGGTTCCAGGAGCGCACGGTCAGCAGGCTGGTGGCCCCCGTCATCCCGTAGCAGAACTCGTCGTCGATCGTAAGCGGCCGGACGCGGCCCAGTTCCGCGAAGAGGCGAGTGCCCGGCAGGGGCACGAAGGTCGAGACGGCGACCTCGTGGACCCCCAGCCGCGCCATGCGGCGCAGCCAGCGGCGGGTCAGGCGCAGGTCCTCGGCGCTCTCCTGGGGAAAGCCCACGATCATGAACAGGCACACGCGCAGTCCCGCGGCCAGGCAGTCCAGGGCGGCGCGCTCGACCTGGGCGAGGTCGGCCTTTTTTTCGACGGCGGCCAGCACGCGGGGGCTGGCGCTCTCGGGGGCGAAGGTGACGTGGTCGCAGCCGGCCGCCAGCAGCAGCTGCGCCACCTCCCGGTCGAAGGCCTCGGCCCGCGTCCCCACGGGCAAGGACCAGGAGAAGCGCAGTCCGCGGCGCGCCAGTTCGCGGCAGAAGGCGACGATCCAGTCCTTGCGCACCACGGCGGTCAGGTCCTGGAACTGGAAGTCGGTGGCGCCGTAGAGGCGGTGGTAATCCTGCATCTCGTCGATCACCAGCTCCGGCCGCCGCGGCCGCCAGAGCTGGGTCCACATGAGGGGGGAGGCGCAGAAGGCGCAGCGGTAGGGGCAGCCCCGCGTGGCGAGCATGGGCATGCTGCGTCCGCTCTTGGGGCCCATGAAGACGGCCCCGGCCTCGTAGCGCAGGGGGTCGAGCAGGTCCCAGGCCGGCCGGGGCAGGGAGTCCACGTCCATGATGCGCTTGCGCCGGGGGGTGCGGCGGATTCGGCCTTCGGCGTCGCGATAGGCGATGCCAGCCACCCCGGCGAGATCTCGTCCCTCGGCGAAGGCGTCGAGCAGTTCGGCCAGCGTGGCCTCGCCCTCGCCCAGGGCGCAGGCCAGGACCGGGGACTCCTCCAGGACCTTCTCGGGCAGGGCCGTGACGTGCTCGCCGCCGGCTATGAGGCGGGCCTTCGGAAAGGCCTCGCCCAGCGCCCTCAGCAGTTCCCGGACCATCGGCCAGGCGTGCGTGAACATGCAGGAGACGCCTATGACCTGGACGTCGGGGGGGATGCGCGCGGCGATCTCGCCGCGATCCAGGCCCTGGAGCAGGCGCTTGGCCCTGTGCGGCCAGGGCCGCAGGCGGTCGACCGCCGCGCCTACGGCGTCTACCACCGCCACCTCATGGCCGCGCTGCCGCGCGTAGGCGGTCAGGTAAGCCACGCCCAGCGGGGGCTGGGTGATGGCCGAGTAACTGTCCACGGCCACCAAGGCCGGCGGCTGGACCAGGACGATTTTCATGGGGACGTTCCTTGCTTAATTTGCGAAGTTTGGGGACGTTGGTGGGGACGTTCCTTGCTTTGTTGCTTTCTTTCGTGGGTTTCGGCTGTACCGAGGTTTGCGCGCGATTCGTTCGGCGCGCGAACCCGCGCGCGCCCCGTTCCGCGTGCGCGCGCAGGGCGGTATGCGGGTCCATGGAGTTGGGCGATTCCTCGTCCGTTTCCGCCGAACTCAATACTATCGGCGCGACTAAGGAAGGGGCGCGCCGGTCTCGCGATGCTGCGCATCGCGAGGGGTTTGACGGCTGAGGCCGCGGAAATGCAGCCTTCCGCCGGCTCCCGTCGTACCAAGGTTCGCGCGCGGTCGTTCGGCGCGCGAACCCGCGCGCGCCCTGTTCCGCGTGCGCGCGCAGGGCGGTATGCGGATCCATGGAGTTGGGCGATTTCTCGTCCGTTTCCGTAGAACTCAATACTATCGGCCCGACCAAGGAATAGTCGGGCCGGCCTCGCGATCCCTGACGGCGGGATCGCGAGGGCATTTAACGACTTGCGACTGTAGCCGGCCGCAATCCCGGAAAACTTTACCGGACAGTTGTGGCCCGGACACGCTATATTGTCGCGCCTGGGGGAGTTGATTGACGTGCGTCCGCGACTGTACCCGAGCGCAGTCGGGTTACCGGCGACGACGGCGGGTAATGCGTCCATTGATGTTTCGGCGCGCGTCCGGCGCCAACTTTGTAGACTATCGAAAGTTTAGCAAGTTTATGTCCGACGGCATGAGGACGGTGCGGTTCGTGCTGGTCCGGCCCCGCGATCCTAACAATATCGGCGCGGCGGCGCGGGCCATGGCTAATTTCGGCTTCGGCGAGCTCGTCGTCGTGGACCCCTACCCGCCCACTTGGCGCGAGGCCAAAAGCGCCGTGGGGGCCGGCGCGGTCATGGCCGCGGCCAGATGTCTTTCCCTGGACGAGGCCCTGTCCGGCGCCGAGCTGGTCCTGGGCGCCTGCGGCGGCGGCCGCAAGTTCCGGCGTCCGGTAGTCGAACTGCCCGCTTTGGGCGACTATCTCGCGGCCCGGCTCGGAGCGGGGCGGCTGGTCGTGCTCTTCGGCTCGGAAAAGACGGGCCTGACCGGGGCGCAGTTGGGCCGCTGCCACGCCCTGCTGCGCATACCCACCTCGCCGCGCACGCCCTCCATGAATTTGGGCCACGCCGTGGCCGTGGCCGCCTACGAGCTGGTCCGGCCGCGCCGGGCCGCGGTCCTGGAGCCGCCGCTGCCGCCGGCTCCGACCGAGCAGCTCGAGGTCCTGGTCGCGCAGTTCCTGCGCGCCTTCGCCGCGCTGGGCTACGGCCGAGGCCTGCCGCGGCCGACCATGGAGCGCCGCGTGCGCGAGACCCTCCAGCGCCTGGGTCCGCGCCGCAAGGACGCCGGCCTGCTGCTCGCGCTTCTGCGGCGGGTCAACGCCGGGAAATCCGGATGAAGCCCCCGCGGCCGAAGGCGGGGGTGGAATGGGCCATGGCCCGCAGCAGGGCCTCGTCCGGGACCCAATAGGGCTCGTACCATTCGCGGTCCACGTCCATGACGAGTACCCGCCGCCCGGCCGCGTCGTAGGCGCCCAGCGGCGAGACGTGCGCGAAGGGCCCGCCGGCCGCGCCGGTCAGGTCGTCCTGGACGAAATGCGCCAGGATGATGTCGGACGGATCGCGTTCATTTTCCGCCAGGGCTCGGCGCAGCGCGCGCAGCGATTCGTTGCCGCCGTCCCGCGCCGGATGCCGTTCCACGGTTACGCCGGAGGCCCCGAGTCCGCGCAGGGCGGCCCTCAAAAAAACGGCCAGCTGCTCCAAGGTCACGCCGCGGCGTCCGCGCCATCCCGCGCTCGAGACCAAGGCCTGCCATTCCTTCGCGAACGAGACCAGCCGGACTTGGGTTATGTTTCGCTCGTCGTCGCGCCTCGGCCGGCGCGCGTTGAGCAGGGCGTTGAGGGCCATGGCCGAGGCCGCCGCCGAGCACGAGGCCTCGCCGGCTTGGGCCTCGTAAAACGAGCTCAAGGCCCAATAATCCGGAGCCGGATGCGCGGGGTCGCTCAAGTAAGCGTGATCGGACGTCAGGGACCGGGCCAAGGGTCCGTACTTGGGAGGCGAGGCGAACGCCGGTCCCGCCGCCAGAAGCAGCAGGGCGAGCGCCTGGTTCATGAGGCTTATTATATCCCACCGCGGTAGAATAAAGGTGGAGGGGGCCAGGGAGGGTTTATGGCTGTAGCTCAAGGCAAGCGGTTCGTCATGGACTGCCGGCTCAATCCCAAGACCAGGTGCACGGTGACCATCGCCGGCGACGAGGAGGAGGTCCTGGACCTGGCGGAGCATCACATGGTCCGCAAGCACGGGTTCGAGCGGCGGCCGCAGCTGCGCGAGCAGCTGCGTGCGCTGCTCAAGGAGGAAGCCTACAGCCTTTGACGCGGCGCCCGGCTCAGGTTTTCGGTTTGGCCAGGGTCGGGGCATCGAGCGTCTCGCGCGCCTTGCGCAGAAGGGCGTCGCGCGTGAAGGGCTTGGCCAGGAAGGCTATGCCGGGGGCCAGCTGGATATGCCGGGTGACGGTTTCGGGAGCGTAGCCCGAGATGTAGAGTATCTTGAGCCCGGGCCGCTTGGGCGCCAGGCGCTGGGCCAGTTGCGGGCCGGAGACTCGGGCCATGACGATGTCCGTGACCAGGAGCTGGATGGGCCCGCCTTGCGCGGCCGCCAGGCGCTCGGCTTGCAGCGCGTCGGCGGCGGGCAGAACCGTGTAGCCCGCGGCGCGCAGGATGTGGGAGGCCAGCTCGCGCACGCGCCGGTCGTCCTCGACCAGAAGGACGGTCTCGCTGCCGCCGGGAGCGGCCGCCGCCGCGGCCGGGACGGGCTCCGGGGTCTTGGGCTCCAGGGCGCTGGGCAGATAGATCCGGAAGGTCGTGCCCCGGCCGGGGCTGCTTTCGACGAGGATGTCGCCGCCGCTTTGCTTGACGATGCCGAAGACCATGGAGAGGCCCAGGCCCGTGCCCCGGCCCCGGAGCTTGGTCGTGAAGAACGGCTCGAAGGCGCGGCTGAGGGTCTCCGCGTCCATCCCGTGGCCGGTGTCGGAGACCTCGAGCCGGACGGCGGGGCCGGGCTTCAGATCCGGGTGGGCGCCGGCCAGGGCGGTGTCGACCTTGACGTCGCGCGTCGAGATGGTCAGCGTCCCGCCGCCGGGCATGGCGTCCCGGGCGTTGACGGCGAGATTGAGCAGCACCTGTTCCAGCTGCACGGGATCCACCTTGACCAGGCCCAGCGGCGAGCCCGGACGGATGCGCAGCACGATGTCCTCGCCGATCAGGCGTTGGATGAGCGTCGCGACCCCCTTGACGGTCTCATTGATGTCGATGACCTTCGGCGCGAGAACCTGGCGGCGGCTGAAGGCCAGCAGTTGGCGGGTCAGGGTCGCGGCTCGTTCCGTGGACCGCAGTATCTCCTGGACGCGATGCCGGGCGCCGCGGTGGTGCGCCACGTCCTCCTCCAGCAATTCGGCGTAGCCCATGATCGCGGTCAGAAGATTGTTGAAGTCATGGGCCATGCCCCCCGCCAGGCGGCCCACGGCCTCCATCTTCTGGGCTTGGCGCAGCTGTTCCTCCAGTTGCTTGCGTTCCGTCACCGGCACCACGGCCTCGAGGACCGCGATGATGTTGCCGTCGGCGTCGCGCAGGGGGCTGGATATCACCTGCGTCCAGACCGGCTTGCCCTCGGGCGAGAGGCTCATGCGTTCGCGCTCGTCGCGCTCGACCCCGGTGGCGAAGACCGCGGCCGCCGGGCAATCCGCGCCCTCCTTGCCGTCGTGGCGCTCGTGGCAGCGCCGGCCCACGATGTCGCCGAAGAGCTTGCGCATGACCTCGTTGCCCCAAAGCACGCGGTAATCGGGCGAGACCAGCGCCAGCCCCACTCCGACGTTGCGGGTGACCATCTCCAGCCGGTCCCACTCGCGGTGCAGGTCCTCCTCGGCGCTTTCTCTCTCGGTCACGTCCGTGAATATCGTCACCACCCGCCCGCCGGGAAGGCGGTAGGCGTGGGCGTCGAGCCGGGCCCGGAGGGGGCCGCGGCGATAGGCGAGGGGGGCGGGCAGGAACTCCGCCTG
>JAQUMZ010000064.1 GCA_028717865.1 Elusimicrobiota bacterium
GAAGATCGTGAAGAGCACCCAGGGCGTGATGTTGGCCCGCGCCCGTTCATGGACGTGGGCATGGGCCGCGGACAGATGGCCGTGAGCGTGGCGATGCTCGCTTCCGTCGTCGTGGCCGTGATTGTGGACGTGCGGCCGGCCGGCCCAGGCTCGGCGCAGGCCCCAAACCATGTAGAGCAGCCCGAAGACCAGGAGCAGCCAGGCCGCGACCTCGCCGCGGCCGGCCTCTATCGGGACCACCCGGCCCGCGGCCGCGCCCAGGGCGATGCCGGCCAGCCCGACGGCCACGGAACTCGCCACGTGGCCCAGGCCGCAAAGCAGCGTGACGAGCGCGGTCTTGCGCCAGGTCCAGTCCCGGGCCTTGCCCATCGCGATGAAGGGTAGGTAGTGATCCGGCCCGACGCACGTGTGGATGAAGCCCAGGGAGGCCGCGGTAAGGCAGAGGACCTGGATGTCGGAAGCCATATGGGCCGGGATATTCTACAGAAATTCCGCGGCGCCTTCGCTGAAAAATGCTTGAATCTGCGGACCCGCCGACAAGGAGGCTTGCATGCGCATCGCGCTGATATTGGCGTTGGCCGGCTTGGCCCCGGCCGGGGCTTTCGGCGCGGAGGCGCCGGCCAAGAATTGGGGCGACCAGGCCGAATTTTCCCTGGTCACGACCAACGGCAACAGCAAGGCCACCACCCTTTCGGCCCAGAACGCCTTCGGCTGGACCTTCCTGCCCGGCTGGCGCCTCGACACCGCGTTCGGCGGCCTCGGGTCGAAATCCCAGGAGACGACGACCGCGGAGCAGTACTTCGCCTGGGAGAAGGTAGCCTACAAGCTCGACGAGCGCAACTACGCCTTCGAGAAATACCGCTGGGACCGGGACCGCTTCGCCAAGATCGCCCACCGCCACGAGATTTCCGCCGGCCTCGGCCGCGAGGTCTGGAAAACCCAGAAAGACCTGCTCATCGCGGAGGCCGCGCCCACCTACGTCAACGAGGAGCACATCGGCTCGCCGCGCGACGTGTTCGCGGCCGGCCGGTTCTACGCCAAGTACGCGCGCCAGCTCAACTCCACGGCAAAGTTCAGCCAGGACGCGGAATACCTGCAGAGCCTGGAGCTCGCCAAGGACAACCGCCTCGTCACGGAAACAGCCGTGACCGCCGCCCTGAGCGCGCTTTTCTCCATCAAGGCCGGCTACGTCTGGAAGCACGACAGCCTGCCGCCCGCTGGAGCGCGCAAGGACGACACCGTCACCAACATCGCTCTCATCGCGAGCTTCTGACGCCATGAACCCGCGCGCCTGGGCCACGCCGCTCGCCTGCGGCTCGTTGCTGCTCGCGGGGGTCACCGGCCTGCTCCTGTTCTTCGATATCCGGCTCGGTCTGGTCAAAACCGCCCACGAATGGTCGGGACTGCTCCTGGCGGGGGCCGCGGTCCTGCACATCCGGCTCAACTGGAGCGCGCTCAAGGCGCACTTGCGCGGCAAGACCGGACGCTGGATCGTCGCGCTTTTCGCGCTTCTGACGGTATTGTCCCTCCTGCCCATACGGACGAAAAGCAGGGGCGGCGGCGAGCGTCACGCTCCCGGCGCGCAAGCCTCGCAGACGCCGTAGTCAGCGCCGGAGGATTTCCCGCAACGCGCCGTACGCCGCGGGATCGCAGCGGCCGCGCTCCCGTTCCATCAGCTCCAGGGCCCGGTCACGGCGCGTTCATGCGGGATTTACGTCCCGGCCATGCCCAAGCTCCGCGGCATCTGGTAGAGTCGAGGCGATCAAATCCCGTCCCCGGAGGTATTCCCATGCCTGAACCCATTCCCGAAGGCTATCACAGCGTGACGCCGATGCTCATGGTCAAGGACGCCCGGAAGGCCCTCGACTTCTACAAAAGGGCTTTCGCCGCCATCGAAGTCTCGGTCCTGACCCGGAACGGCGGCAAGATCATGCACGCCGAGTTCAAGATCGGCGATTCCATGATAATGCTCGGCGAGGAGAGCTCGGACTGCCCGCAGGCCAAGTCCGCCGAATCGCTCGGCGGTTCGCCGGTATCCCTCAACATCTATCTTCCCGACGCCGACGCCGCCTACCGGAAGGCCGTCGCCGCCGGCGCCAAGAGCGTCCAGCCGCCGGAGGATTCCTTTTGGGGCGATCGCTACGCGATGGTCAAGGATCCCTTCGGCTATTCCTGGGGCCTGTCCACCCACCAGAAGGACCTGACGCCCGAGCAGATCAAGAAGGGCGCGCAAGACTGGCTCTCCGCGGCGGCCGGCAAGCGGTGACCGCCGCCGAGTCTTAACGGTCCCGAAGGCAAGGGCCGCCGGGCCTTTATTCCCGGCCCGGCGGCCGGCGGCGATGGGACCGTCCGGGCCTTTGGACACTTGACGCGAGCGCCGGCGCGGGGCATCCTGAACTCAGGATATGCGCCGACTCTCGATATTGGCGTTGGCATTGTGGCAGGCCTCGGCCTGGGCCCCGCCGCCCGCGTCCGCGCGAAGAGCTTCCGCCGGCGCGCGGGCGCCGGACGCGATATCGGAACCGTCCCGAGCCCTGCCCGAGTCCTTGGCGCCCGACGGCTCCTTCTCCAGGGCCGATGCCGTGCCCAAACCAGGATCGTTCGCCAAACCGGGGACCTGGGCGAAATCCGGGACCTTCGCGCCGGCCGGCTCATTGGCCAAAAGTGATTCTTTCGCCCGGCCGGGGGCTTTCGCCGTTCCCGGCTCCTTCGCCGTGCCCGGTTCCTTCGCCCGCTAGGCGGAACGACTAGCGCCGGCAGCTTCAGTTCCTAGTCGTTTTGTTCCGCCGCGAGCAAGGGCGCGACCAGGGCGTTGATCTTTCCGATCTCCCCGCAGGCCCAGGCGGGATGATGCCGCAGCATGAGCCAGGCGCGGCGCAGCTGCCGGGCCGAGGCCAGCGCCCACCCGGGAATAAAGGTCGCGCGGAACAAAAGCGTGCGGCGCGCGGCGGCCCCCAGCGCCTCGAGCAGGAACTCGCGGGCCTGCGCGGGCCGGCCCGCCTTGAGCATGTAGACGGCGACCTCGCGGCATATCGACTCGCGCATGGCGGCGCGCAGGGACGCAGAGGCGCCGCTCGATTCGAGCGCCAGCAGCGATTCCCGGAAATTCTCCGCGTGGCGCTCGGTCAATTGGCCGCCATGGATGCGCCGGACCGAAAGCGGCTCCTTGATCGCGGCGACCGGCAGGCCTTCCCTTATGAAGCGCGCGAAGAGTTCCGTGTCCAGGGTTCGCATCTGGGTTTTAAACAGGCCCCAGCGGTCGAACGCCTCGCGGCGTATGGCGACGTTGGTCGTCACGTAGGGCAGCTGCCGGTCGCCCACCGCGTAATAGCCGGGCACCACCCCCTCCGGAATGACGCGAGCCGGATCGAAGAGCGTGCCCACCACGCGCCCGAAGCGCCAGACGTAGGCGTTGGAAAAAACAAATCCCGCGTCCGGGGAAGCGGCCATACGGACACGGAAGGCCTCCAGCCGGTGCGGCAGCCACAGGTCGTCGGAATCCAGGAAAGTGACGAACCGGCCGCGCGCTTCCTTGATAGCCAGGTTGCGCGAGGCGTTCATGCCCTTGTTGGCGGCGTTGAAAAGCACGCGTATTCGCGGCTCGCCCTGGAATCGAAGCAGGACGTCCTTGGTATCGTCGGTCGAGCCGTCGTCGACGACCAGGCATTCCCACTCGCCGAAAGTCTGGTATTGGACGGTGCTCAAGGCCGTGCGCAGCATCCGGGCGCGGTTATAGGCGGGCAGGATGATCGAGAAGAATGGCCCAGACATTGATTTTGAAAGTTACAAATTTTTCCGACTAGGGTTCAATCCGCGTACGACTTTTGATCCCCCAACGGCATGGACGGCCCCCGCGGGGGGCCGTCCGGATTCGCGCTGCTGCGCAGCGCGAATGGTTGGACGGCAAATGCCTTACGCGCCGCGCCTGACGACGATGTCCACGCGCCGGTTCTGGGCGCGGCCCGCCTCGGTGGAGTTGTCCGCGATCGGCTGGGCGGCGCCCAGCCCCTCGTAGGTCATGCGCTCGCGGCCCACGCCGCGCCCGGCCAGGTACTGGTAAACCGCTCGCGCCCGGTCGCTCGACACCCGTAAGTTGGTCTCGCCGCGGCCGGTGGCGTCGGCGTGGCCCTGGACCGCCAACCGCCAGGCGGGATGCTCGCACAGGAAAACCGCGATATTATCGAGCACGGGCAGGGCCTGGGGCCGCAGGCGCCAGCGGCCCGGGGCGAAGGTCAGCGCCTCCGCCACGCGAATGACCACGCCGTCGTCATCGTAGACGCAGCGCACGTGCGCGCCCAGGAAATCGCGCAGGCCGCGGGGCAGGAAAAGGCTTACCTGGACGGGCTTGGTTTTGCGCAAGGACCCGACGGCGTCGACCCAGGCCAGACGGGCGGTGTAAAAACCGTCGCGCAGGATGGCTCCCGAGCGGGTGACCCCGTCCCAGTGGAACCGATCCGAGTCGGGAGAGCCCAAACCCTGGATGAAGTCGACCTTTTCTTCGTCGAAATTGAAAACCTGTATCTGCCAGCGCTTAATGCCGGCCAAAATCCCCCGATCGGGGCCCTCCCCTTCCAAAAGTCCGTCGCCCGTTATCCGGAAGGTCACCGGCGGGCTCAACGGGTCGATGTCCCAACCGGGGCTGACGTCGGCCTTCAAGGCCAGATCGCCGGCGGCCAGGGCGGGAAGCGCCAGGAACAGAAGCGCGGCTCGGCAAAGGCTGGGGATCGGCATTAAATTATCTTGTTGGAAACGGAATACTTCTATATTACCAAAACTGGACTTTAAAATGACATAATCGCTGTCGGACGATTTTCATGTCATTTACCCGGCATATCCCAAAACGATGGGGCCGCTGGCTCGGCCTGGCCGCGGTCGTCTACGGCTTTTTCGCCCTGACGGCCTGGTGGGGCGTTCCCTTCGCGATCCGCCGCGTCCTGCGCGAGGTGCCCAAGGCGCTGCCCGGCTTCGCGGCGCGCGTGGCCGAGGCGAAATTCGACCCCCTGCGCCTGGCGCTCACCCTGCGCGGCTTGGCGTTCTCGCATGAGAAGCTGGGCGATCTGGCCACCTGCGAGGAAATCCGCGCCAGCCTCCAGCCGCTCGATCTGCTGCGCCTGGCGGCGGGCCTGCGCGAGCTGCGGCTGACGCGCCCGCGCCTCATCGCCACGATCGCGGCCGACGGCCGCAGCGTGCTCGACTACCTCCCGAAAACCGCGCCCGCGGCGTCCACGGAGGCGGCGCGCGCCCCCTTCATCCCCCGCCTCGTCGTGCACCATTTCGAGATCGACCGGGCCGCGCTCGAATTCGAAAGCCTCCTGCCGAACGCGCCGCAGAAGGTTTCCGCCTACCCGATCGACTTCGCGCTCGACAACCTCAGCACCCTGCCCGGCTCCGAGGGTTCGCACGAAATCACCGCGCGCACCAACCACGGCGAAACCCTGCGCTGGAGCGGCCGGCTGACCTTGCGCCCGGCGCGCTTGGAGGGACGCATCAGCGCCAACAACCTGGACGCCTCGCGCGAGAGCACCGCGGCGCCCGGCCTGCCCGTGGAAATACCCTCGGGCCGCGTGGACGCCGCCACCGACTACGAGCTCGTCCTGGCCGACGGCGTCTTGACCGCCACGCTCTCCGGAGCGCGCCTGGCCGTGCGCGAACTGTTCTGGAACCCGCGCGCCTCCGGCGCGGCGCCGCGCGGCCCGTTCTCCATCGCGGCCGGCCCCGCGCGCCTGGAATTGCGCCTCCCCCTGGCCTCGGCGCGCGGCGCCAAGGCGGCCTTGTCCATCAATTCGCCCGTGGCGGAGCAGGGCGCCTTCATGCTGAAAGCCGCCGTCGCGCCGCGGCCGCTGTCGGGGCACGCCGAGCTTCGCCTGACCCGGCTGCCCTTGGCGCCTTTCACGCCGCTGGCCCCGCCGCCGACGCAGGTGGCCATCGACTCGGGCTGCGTCTCGCTGGAGGCGCGCGTGACGATTTCCAGCGGCGGCGCCGGCTTGGCCGCAAACGCCTCCCTCGCCCTGGAGGGCTTCTCCCTGTCGGACTCCGCATCGCGCCGGACCCTGGTCAAACTGGACCGGTTCACGATCGAAAACGCCCGCGCCTCCACCCGGAACCGGACCGCGTCGATCGAGCGCATCCGGCTGCTGCGCCCGTATCTGCGCGTATTCCGGGGCCGGGACGGACGCACCAACGTAGAGACGGCCCTCGGCGTCTCGCTTTCTTCCGCCGTCGCCGCGCCCGCGGGCGCGCCCTCCCCCGCGCGGCGCGCCGCGGCGCCGTGGCGCGCCAAGCTCGGCCGCTTCGCGCTGGCCGGAGGCAAGGCGGTCGCGCAGGACGAGAGCGTCGCGCCCGCTTTCACGCTCACCGTCCAGGAGGCGTCGGCCGAGCTCTCCGGGCTCGCCACGGACGGCCGCTCCACGGCGACCTTCGCCGCGCGGGGCCGCGTCGAAAAGGCGCCGTTCAGCGTCACGGGCGGGGTGCGCCTCGCCTCGGCCGCGGCCTGGATCGACGCGAGCGTCAAGGCGGAGGGCATCCAGCTCACGGCCTTCACTCCATATGCGATCAAGACGATCGGCTACAAGCTCGACCAAGGCACGCTGAACCTCGACCTGAGGGAGAGCCTGGCCGAGCGCCGCATCGAAAGCGCCAACAAGGTCGTCATCGACCAGCTGACCCTGGGCGAGAAGGTCGACAGCCCCGACGCCCTCAAGATCCCCGTGAAGCTCGGGCTCGCCATACTCAAGGACCGCCGCGGCGTGATCGACCTGGACGTGCCCGTCTCCGGCAGCCTCGACGACCCCGAGTTCCGGCTGGCGCCGCTCATCATCAAGACGCTGATAAACCTCGTCGTGAAGGCCGCGGTCTCGCCGTTCGCCGCGCTGGGCAAGGCCTTCGGCGGCGGCGAAGACCTCGGGCACGTGGCCTTCGCCCCGGGCGAGGCGGCGCTCGCCCCCGCGGCCGCCGCCGGCCTCGACCGGGTCGCCCAGGCCCTCGCCGAGCGTCCGGCGCTGTTCATCGGCGTGCGCGGCGGCGCCGACCGGACCGACGCCCTCGCGCTGGGAGACCTCGCCCTGCGCCGCCGGCTGCGCGGTCCCGAGACCGGGGACGCCGCCTTGACGCCCCGGGAAGAGAAGAAAGTCCTCGCGTTCTACGAGAAGACGTTCGGCGCCGCCGGCGGCGCCGAGGCGCGCGCCAAACTTGCGCAGAGCCTCGCTCCGGGCGAGGCGGAACTGCGCGCTCTGGCGATCGCGCGCGCGGGCGCGGTCCAGGAGTACCTGACGGGCAAGGGCGTAGCCGCGGACCGGTTCTTCAGCCTCGAGCCCGCCGCCGGCGCGCCGTGCGAACTCCAGCTCGACGTGCGCTGAAGGCGGGAGTAGTGGGCCAAGACCGCTGGGCGCACCAACGGAACGGCGCCGACGGGACTGTCGGCGCCGGAGTTTGCGCCTTCCCTTCGGTCGGGCGCGAATCTCGTGAACGGCTTCGGCCAGTTCACTCGCGGGCTAAAGGCTCAAGGCGTAGAGCCAAAGCGTGGAAAGCACGATCAGCAGCGCGGCGAGCGGCGCGCCGACCTTGAAGTATTCCCAGAAGCCCACGCGGGCCTCGCCGCGGGCCGACTCGAAGACGATGAGGTTGGCCACCGAGCCGATGATGGTAAGGTTGCCGGCCACGGTGCTCGAGGCCGCCAGGGCCAGCCACAGCGAATCCGGCGCCCCCAGCACGGGCAGGATATTGGTAAGGAAGACCACGGCCGGCACGTTGCTGACTACGTTGGAAAGCAGGGCCGATACCAAGGACAGGACCCCGAGCCGGGCCAGCAGGCCGGCGCGGGCGGCGCCCGCCAGCCGGCCCGTGAGCTGCGCCAGCCAGCCCGACTCGCGCAAACCGCCCATGACCACGAACAGGCTCGCGAACATCAGCAGCAGTTCCCAATCGATGCGGGCGAAGGCTTCCCGGGGGCGGGTGGACCCGGCCAGTATGAGCGCGGCCGCCACCACGATGGCGGCCAGCGGGGGAGGCACGTTCATGGCCAGTAGGATCAGCAGCACCGCGCTGGCGCCCAGGCAGACGTAGAGAAGCCGCCCCCGGCCGATCGGAGGCCGGATTTCCCCCGGCCGGACGGCCCGGCCCGGCGCGAACTCCTCGCGATAGGCCCGGCGGATGACGTGGTAGTTGAGCCAGAGTCCGAGCGCGGCGACGGGAGCCAGCTTGAGCACGAAGTCCGCGAAGGCGATCCCGGAATGCACCGCGACGATCATGTTCTGCGGGTTGCCCATGGGGGTGAAGGCGGAGCCTATGTTCGCGGAGGTGGCCAGGGCGATCAGATAAGGCGCGGCCCGCAGGCCGCAGCGCCGGACCAGCCGGACCACGACCGGGGTCAGCATCAGGCAGATGGTGTCGTTCATGAACAAGGCCGACAAGAGGCCCGAGGAGATCACCACCAGGGCCAGCAGCGCCCGCGCCGTGCGCGCCCTCCGAAGGATGATCCACTCGACCCTCTCGAAGAAGCCGCTGACCTCCAGGTAGCCTATGATGATCATCATGCCCAGGATGAACACGATGGTATCGAAATCCACGAGCCGGTAGGCCCGGTCCAGGGAGACGACCCCGCCGGCCACCATGACGACCGCGCCGAGCAGGGCCGCGGCGGGCCGGCGGATGAAGATGCCCGGCAAGGCCGGGAAGGAGAGCAGAAGATAGGTCAGGCCGAAGACCGCGGCCGCGATCCAGGGATGGGACATCGGGAAATGCGTTATATCATTTATCGCCGGCCCGGCTGCGGACGCGCCGATATTTTGGGTATGATGGGCCCGATGCCCGCGCTCAATTGGATACGATTCCGGGGAATCGAGCCCGCCTCGATCCGGACCACGGCTATCCGGCGCTGAAGGCGAACGCCTGGAATGAACGGCCTGCTTTCCGGCGCCCTGGCCATGAACCTGGTCTTCCAGCCGAACGGCCGGACCGCGAAGGCGCCGTTCGACCTCGGAGAAACGGAAGGCCGGCTCGAGCAGCCGGCGCGCCGCGTGGCCCCCGCCGCCGGCTCGGGCGACCGCCGCAGCGTCGCCGACGCCATGCGCGACCTGCCCGGCGCCTATTTCTCGGTCGGCCCGCGCAACGAACGACTGCTTTATTTCCGCGGCTTCGAGCCGCGGCAGCTGGCCGTCCTCTACGACGGCGTTCCCGTCTACGCGCCCTATGACGGCTACCTGGACCTGGGCAAGCTCCCGGCCTCCAACGCGGCCGAAATAGAGATACTGGGCGGCGCGAGCTCCCCGCTGGCGAGTCCCGGAGCCCTGGGCGGCACGGTCAACATCGTGACCTGGAAGCCCCGCAAGCGGTTCGAGGCCGACGCCCGCCTGGGCTGGTCCGAGCCGGACGCGCGCTCGGCGAGCCTGAACCTCGGATCGAGATTCCCGGGCTGGTATCTCGCGTTGGACGGCGATTTCGCCGAGGCCGGGGACTTCAAGCTGTCGCGGGCTTTCCGCGGCGGCCGCAACGAGGACGGGGGCACGCGCGACAACTCCGGCTTCTCCCGCCGCAACGCCTCGGCCAAGGCCGGGATCACCCCGGCCGACGGCCACGAATACGCCCTCGGCCTCGACGTCACGGACGGGACGTGGGGACTGCCCCCCGGCGCCTACGACGCCAAACCGAAATACTGGCGCTTCACGGACTGGCGCAAGAACACGTACTACTTCCTGGGCCGGACTCGCGTCAACGACGCGCTCTCCGTCCGAACCCGGGCCTTCCTGGACCGGTACCTGAACGTCCTGGACGCGTACGACGACGCCTCCTACGCGGCCCAGACGAAGAATTCCTCGTTCCACAGCACCTACGACGACTACAGCGCGGGCGGCTCCCTGCGGCTAGACACCGCGCCCGCCGAACGCCATCGCCTATCCGCCCTGGCCTAGTACAAGGCGGACACGCACCGGGAACAAGATACCGCGGGCGCGGCCTGGGAGAGCTACCAGGTGGAGTCATACTCGCTGGCGCTGGAGGACTCCTTCC
>JAQUMZ010000065.1 GCA_028717865.1 Elusimicrobiota bacterium
ACCGACGCCCCGTCCCGATAAACGATGGTGCGCTTCCAGGGGCCGTTGTCGCGCCACAGCAGCATGTCCGCCGTGAAGCTATGGGGCCAGCCGTATTTGTCGATGAGCATCTTGGCCGCCGAGCGGGCGGGCTCGGGCCAGCTTTGTATGGTGGTTTCCGCGTTGGCGACGGGGTCGGCCCCGGCCCGCGCGCTTTCGTCTTGAGCCCGGGCCGGGGACAGACCCGCCGCGAGTCCCACGACCAGGGCCGCCAGCTTCAATCCGCTTCCTTTCATAGCGCCTCCCGGAGGAACCGGCCGCGCCGGTCCCGCCGCTGCATTCTAGCCCGGGGCCGGAACGGGGGCCATGGAAAGCGGGTCAAGCTTTCTTGGCGGGAAGATGTAGGAACGCCGGCGGGCTGCTCAATACTCGGGCCGCAGGCGCGCCAACTGCGCCTCCAGCCGGGAACGAAACGAGCCCGCCAGCACGTCCGCGCAGACGGCGTAGCGCACCAGCGGTTCGGGGGCGCCGTCCTCGGCCCGGCCCTGGAAATGCACCCCGACGATTCCGGCGCGCTCGATGACGAGCCGGTTGAAGGCCTCGGGAACGCCCAAGCCCAGCTCGCGCGCCCGGCGGGCCAAGTCCAGTCCGAAGCTCCGGCGCGGGACCCGCCACAGCGTGAAAAAACCGGCGTCCGTGGGCGCGGCCTGGCGCAGGCCGGCGCGGCGCAAGGCGGCGATGAGGTAGTCCAGCCGGCGCCGGTAGAGCGCGCGCAGGGCGGACAGGGCGCGGGGGGCGGCCCGGCCGGCCTTGAAGAAGCGGCCGTAGGCCGCCATCAGGGCCGGGACCGGGCCCGAGTCGGTGTTGCCCTTGATGGTGACGTAGTCCGCGATGAAATCCCGGTGGCCCACCATGGCGCCCAGGCGGGCGCCCGGATCGCTGAAGGATTTGCTGACCGAGTAAAGCTCCGCCCACTCTAGCTGGGGGTAATCCTTGGCCACCAGCGCCAGGGGCACGTGCTCCGGCCCGGCCAGGCCGGCGTAGGCGGCGTCGTTGACCAGCCGGCAGCCCCGCTCGAGGCAGAACTCGATGAGCTCGCGCCATTCCTCGGCGGCGGCCGCGACCGAGGCGGGGTTGCCCGGGCGTATCACGAAGACCAGGTCGGGCCGCCGGACCCTCGCCCGGCGCAGGGCCAGCTCCAGATGCGGCACGCGGGGCCGCATCCCCTCCGACGAGAACAGCGGCCAGACGATGCGCCGGGCGCCGAGGTAGGGGCCGGTCCAGGTGCCCGCCACGTCGTAGGCGGGCAGGTTGGAAGCCAGGCGGAACTCCTCCCGCGGCTTGAGATGCAGGCCGCAGGCCAGGGGCAGGACGGCGGTGGCGGTCTTGATCCCCGCGATCGGCGCGGCGTCCAGGTGGGGGAAGTCGCGATAGCGGATGCGCCCGTGCAGCGCCACCATCCCCTCGCAGAAGCCCTCGAGATTCTTGTCCTCGGCGTAGGTGTGCAGGTCGTAGGCGGGATCGGCGGCGCAGGCGGCCTGCAGGCGCAGGATCGCCCGCGGCGGCACGCCGTCCGGGTTGCCGAGCGAGAGATTGAGGGCGCGCCGGCCCGAGCGGCGCTCGTAGTCGTCGAGCAGCCCGTAGATGGACTGGAACAGGTTGATTCCCGCGGCCGGGATGCGTCGAGCCATTGATTCATCTTAGCAAGAAAGGCGCAGAAACGTTACGCCGCCGCTATGCCCGCCGATTCTCTGCGGGTGTTCAATGTGATCATCCTGGAGCGGGGAGGCTGCCTTGCGGAAGAACCTTTCTCCCATGTTCTTTTTCGCCCTCCTGCTGTTCGTCCTTTACGAGGGCGGCAGAGTGCTGCGGCCGTTCTTCACCCCCATCGTCCTGGCGGCGGCCGTCGGCGCGGTCTTCTACCCCATGCGCCGGCGCTTGGCGGCCTGGTGGCCTTGGCTGCCCGCCGGCCTCCTCGCCGGACTTTGCGATTTCCTGGTCGCCGTTTTCCTGGTGGCGCCGGTTCTGCTTGCGGCCTGGGGCGTGGCCGCGCAGGCCGGCGACGTCCTGCCCCTGCTGCGGCGCTGGGCCCAGGAGGCGCTGGCCTGGCTGAACGACGGCTCCGGCGATCGCTGGCTGGGCCGCCTGCCGCAAGCCTTGCGCGGCAACTTCGACGCCGCCATGGTTCAAGAGCGGCTGCTGGAACTGGCCAACGAGAGCCTGCAAGCTCTGGGCCGCGCCGCGCCCGCCTTGGCCGCCAATCTCGTGGAAATGATCCTGGAGGTGCTCGTTTTCCTGCTGACCCTTTTTTTCGTCTTCCGTGACGGCGAGGCCTTGGTGGACAGGATATTGGAACTGGTGCCGTTGTCGCGCGAAAACCGCGAGGCCATCAAGGAGAATCTGCGGCAGTTCAACCTGGGCGTCATCCGCGGGACCTTCCTGACCGCCTTGCTGCAAGGCTCCTGCGCCTGCGTGGGATTCATGATCGTCGGAACGAGGGGGGCCCTGCTTCTGGGCCTGTTGACCGCCGTCACCACCGTATTGCCGGGCATCGGCAGCTCCGCCGTGTGGCTGCCGGTCTGCCTCTACTACGGCTTCCACGGCTTCTACGGCAAGGCGGTTTTTCTTGCGGCTTGGGGCGCGCTCGTGGTCGGCGTGGTGGACAACATCATCCGTCCCATCCTGGCGGGGACCAAGCTCGCGATTCCTTTTATATGGCTGTTCTTCGGTTTCCTGGGCGGCTTGAAGGCCTTCGGCCTGATCGGCCTGATTTTGGGGCCGATCATACTGGGCATGGCGCCGCTGCTGCTGGAGATATATCGGCGGGATTACTGGGGCCAGCCGGACTCCGGAAAAGAAGGGTGATGGGGACGTTCCTTGCTTTCCTCCGTAATGGAAATTTCGGGAAAGCCTGACACCTGTGGTATTATGGACGGAGCGTGATCAGCGTCAACGGGACGGATTTGTTATGCCGGCAGGAGGGGCCGCGCGGCGCCTTGCCGGTGGTGCTCATACACGGCTTCCCGCTCAGCCACGCGATGTGGGACCGCCAGGTCGAGGCGCTGCGTCCGGAGTTCCACGTGGCGGCCTATGATCTGCGCGGCCTCGGGGCTTCGCCCGCGGGCGACGGCCAGTTCACGATGGAAACCCTGGTCGACGACCTATTCGGCCTGCTCGACGCGCTGGAGCTGCCCGATGCCGTGCTGTGCGGCATGTCCATGGGCGGCTACGTCGCCTTGCGCGCCGTGGCGCGGGAGCCCCGGCGCGTGCGCGGCCTGGTCCTGGCCGACACGCGCAGCGCGGCCGACGACGACGCGGCCCGCCTGGCCCGCGCGGCCGCCATTCGCGCCGTCCAGCGCGAGGGCCTGGCGGCCTTCGCCGACGGCTTCCTGGCGCGGGCCTTCTCCTCCGCGGCGGCGGCCGAGCGCCGTCCCTGCGTCGCGGCGGCCCGCGAGGTCATCCTGCGCGCCGATCCGCGCGGGGTATGCGGCGCCCAACTGGCCATGCTGTCGCGCACCGATACGACCCCGGCCCTGGCCTCCATCCGGGTTCCGACCTTGGTTTTGGCGGGCGATTCGGATGAGATCACGCCTCCCGAGTCCGCGCGGGCCATGACGGCGGCCATCCCCGGAGCCCGTTTCGCCGTGATCGGAGGCGCGGGGCATATGAGCAGCCTGGAGAATCCCGGGGAATTCAACCGTCTGCTGCTCGACTTCCTGCGGGGCCTGCCGCGGCCGTGAACGTAGTCCTCTTCGAGCCGGAGATACCGTGGAACACGGGCAGCGTCGGCCGCACCTGCGTGGCGGCCGGGGCGGTCCTGCACCTGATCGAGCCGCTCGGCTTCCAGGTGACCAGCCGGGAGATTCGCCGTTCCGGCCTGGACTACTGGGCCCGGCTGCGCCTGGTCCGCCACGAGAACCTCGAGGCTTTCCTGGCCTCGCTGCCCCCGGACCCGAGCGTGCTGGTTTTCACCACCAAGGCGTCCCGAAGCTTCCGGCAGGCTCCCTATCGCCGCGACAGCTACCTGTTGTTCGGAAAGGAATCGAGCGGGCTGCCGGAGCGCGTCCTGAGCCGTTTCCGGGACCGCCTGTTCCGCATCCCGGTAGGCCGGGACGTCCGTTCGCTCAACCTCTCCGTGGCCGCGGCGGTGGCGGTCTACGAGGGCTTGGGGCGCCTGGGAGCGGACCCCGCGTGAATTTTCGGGCGGCAATAAATCGGAAACCGGCGGGGTGTAATATGATCCCAGGCGAGCTTATGAAAACGCTTCTGCTCGGCCTGCTTCTGCTTTTTCCCGCCGCGGCCGCGGCCGAGAAGTTCTCGCTTCACGACGAGGGGGAATTCCAGCCGCTGGGCCAGAGGGTGGAGTTCTACGACCGCTTCGGCTGGCGCGGCTATGCCGTGGACTTCGACTTCGGACTCGACGAGGAGAGCCGCGCGCTGTCCAGGAATTCCCGCCTGGTTTTGCGCATCCGCAAGCGCGACGGCGGGACCTGGACCTACGCCTGCAAGGCGTCCGGCCGGCAGGCGCTTTCGGCCAACGTCAATTTCCTCTACGGCAAGGGGATATCCATCGTGGCGGACTGCCGGATCGACGAGAAGGCCTTCGCCAAGGCGGTCGGCCTGCACCCGGAGGACGTGGGCGTGCCGAATTTGGTCTTCCACGCGATGATCCGCGACGGCAAGGTCTACGCCGGCGCGCAGAGAGGCATCTACTTCGCCCCCTCGGCCGAGGCCGAGGCCTCCGAGCTGAGTCCCTACGCCTCCGGCAGCGACGATCCCACCTCCCTGGCCGTGGTATTTCAGAGCCTGCAGCCAATCCAATAGGCCTACCGGCGCGGTCCCCTTGGGCCCGGCCGCGCCTGGGCCATTTTGCGGCCGCAGTCAGCCCATTGGGCCCAGCCGCGCCGTTCCCGCATCCCTTATAATTTCATGCAGACGGGACTTATCGATATGCCCAAGGAGCTCACTATGAGCAACTCGCGATCCGCGGCTACCAGGATACTCTCCATCCTTATCGTTTTCGCCGTGTGCCGGCCCAGTCCCGTCATGGCCGCGGTGTCCGCGCGCGGAGCCGTTCCGGGCAAGGCGTCCGCAAGCCCCGCGGTCGCGGCGTCGTTGCGGCCGGTGACGTTCGGCCTGGGCGATCCGGGCCAAGCCGCGCTCAAGGCTTCGGAGTTCGCGGCGGTCCCGGGCCTTTCCGCGGCGCCGGCTCCGCTGGTGCTGCCGCAGGCCGTGGCCGCGCATCCCGTTATCGACCTTATCAACCGTCTGCAAAGTTCCGGGGTATCCCTGCCGGAGACGCTCGGCGCCGCGGACGCGGCCAAAATCGAGGCCGCGGCCCAGGCCCTTCCCGAGGGCTCGGCGCGCGATAATCTGCTGTCCTTGGCGCGCATCGCCGCCGCTTCCGCGGGCCAGTCGAGCGCGGGCAAGATCTATGACAACGCGTCCAATTCGGGCGGAGCCGGCGCGGCCACGATTTTCGGCGGCGGCGCGCGGGCCCGGGCCGGGCAAGGCGTGCGCCGGCGGCAGGCGGCGGATCCGAAGAATTACGAGGTGGCCGTGGAATCCCTGCGCTGGGTTCCCGCGCCCGAGCAGCTTCCCGCCAGCACCCGCGACGTCGCGCCGGGCGAGCGCAAGATCATCGGCCAGGCCGCGGCTTTGCGGGCTTTGCGCTTCGGCCTGCGGATGCCGGGCGACGATTACAACGTGTTCGTTTCGGGTCCCGACGGAACGGGCCGTTCCACCGCGGTCCGGGCCGTGCTGGAAGAAGTCGCGCCGTCCATGCCCGTGCCGCCCGATTTGGTGGCGCTGACCAACCCGGAGGAGCCGGACCAGCCGGTCGTCATGCGGCTGCCCGCGGGCACGGGCAAGGCTTTCAGCGAGGCCGTCGGCGCTTTCTCGCGCGGTTTGGCCGAGGAACTGCCCAAGCTGTTGAGCTCGGAGGAGTTCGGCCGCCTCGGTTCCGAAATGGCGGCCGAGCAGGAAAAGAAGGCGGCGGGCCGGCAGCGGGAGTTCGACGCCGAGGTCGCCGCCGTCAAGCTCGGCAAGTTCGGCATGACCCTGCGCCTCCAGCCCGGGGAAAACGGCAGCGGCAATGTCATGATCGCCGTCACTTTCGCGGGACAGCCGATCGACGATTCCGCCGTCGAGGCCGAGGTTAAAGAAGGGAAGTACGCGGGCAAATTCACTTCGGAAGAGTATCAGCAAGCCAAGGCCGATCTCAACGAGCGCATGCCGGAGCTCATGGCCAAGCTCGAGAAGATGATGGCAGAGAAGCAGAAGGATATGGCGGCGGCCCAGGAGCGGATGGAAGGCAACGCCGAGAAGGCCGCGGCCGCCTTGATCGCGCTGCGCGGCCAAGGGCTGGCGGCGGCGATCAAGGGCCCGGCCCGGGACGAGGCGGCCCAAGAGCAGGTCAAGCTGCGCATAAAGGAGCGCAGCGAAGCCCTGCAAGCCGAGATCGCCAAAGCGCGCATCGGGAAATTCGGCCTGGCCGTCGGGCTGGTCATGAGAAAAGGGGTTCCTGGCGTCTCTATTTCGGCCAATCTCGCCTATGACGGACAGGTCCTGAACCAGGAGTCGGCGGAGAAGCTTGTCGCGGAGGGGAAATTCACCGAGGCGGAGCTCGAGGCGGCCATGCCCATGCTGGAGGCGGCCGCGGCGCCGTTCGTGGAAAAGCTCAAGGCGCTGGCCCAGGCCAACCGGGCCGAGTTGGAGGCCTTGCGCAAGGCCGAGGCGAAGACGCTCGCGCCGGAACAAAATCAGGCGCTGGAGTACGTCGAGCGGCTGCTTGAGCATGCGAAGGAGAATTATCAAGCCTTCCTGCCCCGGCCGGCCGACGCCAAGGGACCCCATCCCTTGAGCCAGCCCAAACCGGAGAAGGTTTATCAGGCCAGCCTTCTGGTGGATAACTCCGAGACCAAGGGCGCGCCGGTGGTTTGGGAGCAGAATCCCTCCTTCGAGAATCTCTTCGGCTCCGCCGATCCGAATATCATGCCCATCGTGGTTCCCGGCGCGGGAATCGTCAGCAGCAAGGGCCCCGGCGGGCCCACGCTGAAGGCCGGCTCCTATCTCCGGGCCAACGGCGGCTTCCTGATAATGGACGCGATGGCCGTCCTGCGCCAGCCGGGAGCCTGGCCCGTGCTAATGCAGGCGATCCGCTCGGGGCAAGCCGAGATATACGAAGGCGGACTGCGGGGACTGTCCGCCTTGACGGAGAACAAGCAAGCCGTGCCGGCCCGGGTGAAGGTGGTTCTCATCGGCTCGCCGATGATAAAGATGCTGCTGCGCGCCAACGACGAGGCCTTCGCCGCCGCGTTCAACGCCTCGGCCGACTTCGAGGCCAGCGCGGCGATCGACGCGAGCAGCGTGGCCGGGTTCGTGGAGTTCCTCAAGAGCGCTGTCGTCAACAGCGCCGGGGCCATGCCGGACCTGGCCCGCGATGCCATCTCCGCGGTCATGGAGGCCGCGGCCCGCATGGCGGACAGCAACCGCAAGCTTTCCACGGTTTTCGGAGCGATCCACCAGCTTCTGCGCGAGGCCGCCTTCTGGGCGACGGGCAAGGAAATCGGCCGCGCGGACTTCGACGCGGCCTTGGCCGCCCGCCGGGAGCGGGAGGAGCCTTACGTCAAGGCGGTCATGGATAGGTATCTCGAGGGTTCCCCCCGCGTGGAGACCTCGGGGTCCGAGACGGGCCAGATCAACGGCTTGGCGGTCATGGGGACGTTCGGGGTTCCCATGCGTCTTACGGTCGTCGTGGGCGCGGGCAAGGCCGGCGTGATATCGGTGGACCGGCAGGCCAAATCCACGGGCAGTCATTTCGACAAGGCGCTCGGGATCGTCGAGGGTTTCCTCAAGCACGTCTTCGCGCAGAAACGTCCGATCTCCGCCGACATCTCGCTAGCCTTCGAGCAGGCCTACGGGGGCATAGACGGCGATTCCGCGACCTCGACCGAGATTTACGCCATCCTCTCGAGCCTTTCCGGTGTGCCCATAAAACAGAGCTTCGCGGTGACCGGCTCGGCCGACCAGTTCGGCAACGTGCAGCCCATCGGCGGAGCCAACGAAAAGATCGAGGGTTTCTTCGCGCTCACCCGGGCCCGGGGCCTGACCGGCGAGCAGGGCGTGATCATCCCGCGCGCCAACGTGGCCGACCTCCAGCTTTCGCCCGAGGTCGTGGCGGCCGTGCGGGCGGGGAAGTTCCGCATATACGCGGTGGATCACGTAAGCCAGGGCCTGGAGATCCTGACTGGGAAGCCTTATTCGGAAATAGTCAGGAAGGCGGCGGCGCGTCTCGATAAGTTCGGGGCGCCGCCGGCGGCGAAGCGAGCTAACGGGTCCGGCACCAAAGCCCGTCCTCGATAATCCAGCGCTCGGTGCGCCGCAGCGCGCCGCCGGGCAGGTCCCATTCGGCCGTTATCGATACGAGCCGGCCGTCCACCTCGGTTCCAGTCTCCCGGAAGTCGGCGCCGAAGCCGCTGTCGGGCCGGCCCGCGGCGTCGGCGACGAACGCCTTGCGCCTGCCGTTGTAGGGCGCGGCTTGCCTGGCCTCGGCGCAAAGGCAGGAGTCGTAGAATTCTCCGAAGGCGCCCTGGCGCATGAGCTGATGGCAGAATTGAAACTGGTCCTTCGCCCCGTCGGCCATTAGGCTGTCGGCCGTGGGGGGGGCGGGCGGGCGGTTCGTTCCAGCCGCCGCGGCTGGCCGCAAGGCCGCCTCGGGCGCCAAGCCGGAGGTCTTTATCGACATGCCGGGCAGCCTCGTCAAAATCGGCGCTGGGGAGCCGGCCGCGGCCGGCGGGGCGGCGGCGTTCCGGCGGGGCCGCCGGATCTTTTTCGGGGCAGGCTTGGCGCTGGGGATGCCGCCCGAGGCCTTCGCTCGGGTGGGCGTCGGAGGTTTCTCGGGTGCGGCCGCGGGGGGGCGGGGCCGCGGGGATTCTGCGACGGGCCGGGGCTCGGGAGCCGGAGCGGCGGGCGGCGGCGAGACGGCCGCGGGGGGCGCCGGCGGCGCCGGGACTTTGCGATTGGCTTGCCACCAGTAGCCGCCGGCCGCGGCCATGACGATACCTCCCAGCAGCCAGGCCGCCAAGGCGGCCTGGCGCGAGCGCGGAAGCGCCGGCGGCGTTTCCTGAGCTTTTGGATTCGGCGGGTCGACGACAGGGCTGGGCTGCGGCTGGGCCGCTTTTTGGGTCTCCTGGAATTGCGCGATGCGCCCCATCCCGCCCGGCTTCGGGCCTTTCATTCGAGGTCCCGCGGAAATATCCGGAGTCATGGAGGGGGGGGCTATGCTGGTCGGCTTGGGCGACGGCTCCGGGGAAGCCGCCGGCGGGGGAATTCCCGGCTGAGCCGCTTTCGGAGGCGCCGCCTTCATGGGCTGGCCGCATTGGTTGCAGAACGCCGCGTCGGCGGGGTTATCGCGCCGGCAGGAGGGACAAGGGGCCAGGAGCGGGGGCGGCGGAGCCGAGACCAGGACGGGCTTGGGCTTGAACAAGGCGTCGCGCAGGATTTCGTACTGGACGGCGGGTTTCCAGTCTTGCGCGTCGGCCGAGCCGACCGGGCAAACCACGCTTTCTCCGGAGAATCCGGCCTTGCGGAGAAGCTCCTCCAACTCGAAGGGGCCCAGGGCTTCCTTGCCGTCGAACCAGTAGAACCTCACGAGAGTAGATTTTAGCCCCAGTTTGTTAAATTATCAATACTTTGCAGGCGGCTCAGGCGCGGGCGGGCCGGCGGCTCGGCCACAGCCAAAACAGCCACAAGGCGGCATTGAAGGCGTGCGCGCCGAAGGCCGCAAAGGGGATTTTTACTTCCCCCTTAACCTGATGGACTATTCTTACTATCGATGGCCTTATTAAATCAGCTAACTCTTCCTGACTCAAATTTGTGGCAAGAACACTTTCTTTGTCTTCTAAAAAAGAAGAGATGCTGGCAAAAAAATAGGCATCTCGACTAAAAATTTTACTATCGCCCCCAAAGAAAAAC
>JAQUMZ010000066.1:0-2794 GCA_028717865.1 Elusimicrobiota bacterium
CGGAGCCGCGAAATACTCGGCCGCGGGGCGGGCCCCGCCGCCGTCGAAGGCGGAATTCAGGGGGCCGGCCTCGGACTCGGCCGGGCCGCTTGCCTCCCGGGGGGCGGCCAAGGAATCCGCGAGCTTCTTCAGGACTTGCCGCGGCGGCAGGCTCTGGGGCGCCGACTCCTGCTCGGAAAGCGCGCGTCCGGCCGGCACGACCATCGGCTCGGGCGGCAGTATCTCGATTTTGGGGAGGATCAGCTTCGGCGCGTCGGGAACGATGATGGACCCGCCCGGGGCGATGATCTCGCCCTTGGGGCCGTCCAGGGGGGCGTTCGGCGTGATGATGCGCGAGGCCGCGCGCGTTGCCTTGGCCGCGGTTGCCGCATGGGAAGGCGCGGCCGGCAGCAGGGCCAGCAAAAATAAAAGTCCCTTCACGATAAGATTATGGAATGGAAAGCCTTTCCCGACATGGGCCGAAGGGGCCTGGGGCGCGGGCCGGGGGGCCTAGGCTAGGCGCCCAGGGTTTCCCGGATCAGGGGCACGATCTTGTCCAAACCCGCGGGCTTGGCCAGGAAGAGCGTCCGGCCGCGGAAATTGACCATGCCTTTGACCTGCGCGGCGGGGATCGCGGTCAGAAACAGGATCGGCGTGTCCAGGCTGCCCCGCAGCTCGCGCAGGGCCTCGTAGGCCGCGGTGCCGCCGCCTCCCGGCATGTTGAAGTCGAGAATGATGAAATCCGGCCGGTCCGCGCAGGCCCGGTCGACCGCCTCCAGGCCGTCGCCGGCCGTCAGCACCCGATAGCCCTTCACCTCCAGGCCCAGCTTCAAGGCCTCGCGCACGTCGCGGTCATCGTCTACGACGAGGATCGTATTGGGCATCGCCTCAGTCCGCGCCCTGCCGCAGGAGGTCCGCCAGCTCGCGCAGGGCCTCTACGCACTCCTTGGAAAAGGCCGCGGGGTTGGCTCGGAAGGCGCAGCGCAGCGCTTCTATCTCGGACTCGCAGAGGCGGCGCAGCTCGCCGTCGGATGCGTCGCCCTCGGCCAGGCGCTCCTGCAAGGACAGTACCGCGGCTTCCACCGAACTCCGGTCGCTCAAGGGGGCGGACATGACAAAGGAATTATAGAATGGAATCCCGTATTTTAACAGTGCCGGGAGAGGAAAAACCGGGATATGTTATCATAGCCCGTCAGCATGAAGACCATCCTGATTAAGGACGCCCTGCGCGTGGCCCGCATGGACGACTCCCGGCGGGAGCTGGCCGGCGGCGACGTGCTCGTCGAGGGCAACGTCATAAAGGCCGTGGGCCAAGACCTCAAGGTCCGCGCCGACCGCGTGATCGACGCCCGCGGCTGCGTGGTCCTGCCCGGCCTGGTCAACACGCACCACCACCTCTACCAAACCCTCACCCGCAACCTGCCCGAGGTCCAGGACAGCAAGCTCTTCGACTGGCTGCTCCGGCTCTACGAAATCTGGCGGCACCTGACCCCGGAAGGGGTTTTCGTAAGCGCCCAGGTCGGCTTGGGCGAGCTCTTGCTCACGGGCTGCACCACCAGCTCGGACCACTTCTATCTTTTTCCGGGCGGCGCCAGCGCGGATTTGATCGACCGCGAGATCGAGGGGGCGCGCGCCGTGGGCATGCGCTTCCACGCCTGCCGGGGCTCGATGTCGCGGGGCAAGTCCAAGGGCGGCCTGCCTCCCGACGACGTGGTCCAGACCGAGGACGAGATACTCAAGGACTGCGAGCGGCTGGTCAAGGCCTACCACGACCGCCGGCCCCTGGCCATGACGCGCGTGGCCCTGGCACCCTGCTCGCCGTTCTCGGTCACTACGGAGCTACTCAAGCTCTCGGCGCAAATGGCCAAGGCCTGGGACGTGCGCCTGCACACGCACCTGGCCGAGACCGTGGACGAAGAGGAATACTGCCTGCGGCTGCACAAGCTGCGGCCCCTGGCCTACATGGAGTCCGTGGGCTGGCTGGAGGGGCGGGCGTGGTTCGCGCACTGCGTGCACCTAAACGCCGAGGAGTCCCGGCTCATGGGGCGCGCCAAGACCGGCGTGGCCCATTGCCCGAGCTCGAACCTGCGCCTGGGCTCCGGGATCGCGCCCGTGCGGCGCTACCTCCAGGACGGCGTGCCCGTCGGGCTGGGCGTGGACGGCTCGGCCTCCAACGACTCCTCCGATATGCTCGGGGAGGCGCGCCAGGCCATGCTCGCGGCCCGGGTCCAGGCCGGCGCCTGCGCCATGCCCGCGCGCGACGCCTTGTGGCTGGCCACGCGCGGCGGAGCCGGCCTGCTGGGCCGCGACGACATCGGCGAGCTCTCCCCGGGCAAGGCCGCCGACATCGCGGTCTTCGACGTCTCGGGCCTGGACTTCGCCGGGGCTCTGTCGGATCCCGTGGCCGCCTTGCTATTCTGCGGCGCCTCGCACAAGGCCAAGCACGTCCTGGTCAACGGCGAGCCGGTGGTGGAAGGCGGCCGGCTGGTCCGCGTCGACGAGACCGAGCTGGCGGCGCGGGCCAACCGGATTTCCCATGAACTGCTCGCCAAGGCCGGGCGCTGATGGCCAAGGTCTTGGTGAAGCTTTACTCCGCCCTGCGCCAGCGCCTGGGCCGGCCCCAGCTCTGGGTCGAGGCCGAGACGGCCGAGCAGGCCCTGGCCGCGGTGGCCAAGGCCGGGGGCCCGGAGGCCAAACGCCTGCTCTACGACGAGGCCGTCGCGGTGCGCAACGAGTTCGTGCTGTCCCTGGACTCCGAGATACTGGACCGCGCAACGCTCGCCTCGGCGCGTCTGAAGCCCGGCGGCGTCCTGCC
>JAQUMZ010000066.1:2804-9852 GCA_028717865.1 Elusimicrobiota bacterium
CCGGCACATATTCCCGCCGGTGTCGGGAGGCTGAGCGTGAAGAGCGGCATCAAACGGTTCTGCTTTCCGGAGAGCGTGGCCGAGGCCGCGCGCCTGGCCGCGCGCTATAAAGGGAAGGCCCTGATCCTGGCCGGGGGCACCCGGCGGCCCGCGGCCGTGGACCCGCGCGTAGAGACCGTCATAGACCTCTGCGGCCTGCCTCTGCGCCACGTCAAGGCCGGTCCGGGCGGGCTGCGCATCGGGGCCTTGTGCACCCTGGCCGAACTGGAGCGCTCGCCCCTGGCCGGCCGCTGGGCCGGCGGCATCCTGGCCCGGGCCGTGGGCTTCGTGGGCGGCGCGCCCATCCGGCATATGGGTACCGTGGGCGGCAACGTGGCCCGGCCCCATCCCGCCAACAACCTGCCCCCGGTACTGCTGGCCCTAGGCGCCCGGGCCGCGTGCCGCGACGGCGGGCGCCAAAAGGAATTTTCATTCGCGCAGCTGCTCGAGCCGAAGTTCATGGCCGAGCTCGGGCGCCGGTATCTGCTCACCGAAATCATAATTCCCGCGCAGACGCGCTCCTGGGCGGGCGCCTGCCTGCGCCTGGCCGCGACCAAGACCGACTGGAACTCCACCGCCAACGTCGCCGTGGCCGTGCGGTCGGAGCGCGGCTCCGTGCGTCAAGCGGCCATAGCGGTCGGCGCCCTGCTGCCCCGGGCCGCGCGCCTGGCCAAGACCGAGGCCGCCTTGGCCGGCCTGCCCGCGACCGAGGCATCGGCCCGGCGGGCGCAGGAGGCCGCGGCCGCGGAGCTCGCGGGCCTGGGCGCCAAGGAGTTCGCGCGCAACGTCGCCGCCGTGCTGGTGCGCCGGGCGCTTCTGGAGGCCTTCGGTGGCTAAGCGGGGGATTTTGGAGGCGGTGGACGGCATGATCCGCATCGAGCTGCGCCTCAACGGCGAGCGGCGCGAGCTGCGCGTGGGCGCGGCGGAAAGCCTGCTGGAGGCTCTGCGTCGGGAGGGCCTCAAGGGCGCCAAGAAGGGCTGCGACAGCGGCGAGTGCGGCTCCTGCACCGTCCTGCTCGACGGCAAGCCCGCCCTGGCTTGCCTGCTTTTCGCGGCCCAGGCCCACGGCCGCGAGGTCCTGACCATCGAGGGCCTGGGCGCCCCGGCTCGGCCGCATCCCATCCAGAAGGCCTTCGTCGACGCGGGCGCCGTGCAGTGCGGCTATTGCATACCGGGCATGGTCCTGGCGGCCAAGGCCCTGCTCGACGAGAACCCCGATCCGGACGAGCCGGCCGTGCGCCGGGCCCTGGACGGCAACCTGTGCCGCTGCACGGGCTACGTCAAGCAGGTCGAGGCCGTGCGCCTGGCCGCCCGGCGCTTGCGGGGGAAGCGGCCATGAAGGTGGAGGACAAGCGCGATTTCACCGTAGTCAATCACAGCGTGGAGAAGGTGGACGCCCTGGCCCTGGCCTGCGGCACGGCGCGCTTCACCGACGACGTGGACATCCGCGGCCTTCTGACCGGCCGCCTGCTCTACAGCCCCCACGCCCATGCCCGCATCCGGCGCATAGACACGGCCAAGGCCCGGAAGGTGCCTGGCGTGCTGGCCGTGCTGACCCACGAGGACCTGCCCCGGGTGCGCCACACCACGGCCGGCCAGGGCTATCCCGAGCCCTCGCCCTACGACACCCTGGCGCTCAGCGAAAAGGCCCGCTACGTGGGCGACCGCGTGGCCGCGGTGGCGGCCGAGACCCCGGAGGCCGCGCAGGAGGCCTTGGACAATATCCGGGTGGACTACGAGGTTTTGCCCGCGGTCTTCGACACCATGGAGGCCATCAAGGCAGGCGCCCCGGTCATACACGACGAGGCGGACTCCAAGAACATCCCGGACGCCAAGCATAACATCTGCGCCAAGTTCGACTTCGAGGTCAAGCAGTCCGAGTGGTTCTCCGAGGCCGACGTGGTGGTCGACCGCTGGTACAAGACCCAGTGGGCCCAGCACTGCGCCCTGGAGCCCCACATCGTGATCGTCTCATTCGACGAGGACGGCCGGCTGCTGATTCGCACCTCCACCCAGGTCCCCTTCCACGCGCGGCGCATCACGGCCCGCGTGCTGCGGCTGCCGCTCAAGTCCATCCGCGTGATCAAGCCGCGCATCGGCGGGGGCTTCGGCTCCAAGCAGGAGGTGCTGCTCGAGCCCGTGTGCGCGGCCCTGGCCTTGGCCGCGCGCCGGCCGGTCAAAATCGAACTCTCGCGCCGGGAGACCTTCGTCTCCTCGCGCACGCGCCATCCCTTCGTCATCCGGCTCAAGACCGGGGCGCGCAAGGACGGCACCATCACCGACGCGCACATGGAGGCCTACTGCGACAACGGGGCCTACGGCGCGCACTCCCTGACCGTGATGATGTGCTCGGGCTCGCACACCCTGCCGATGTACCAGGCCAAGAACACCCGCTTCGTCGGCCGCTCGGTCTACACCAACCGGCCCGTGGGCGGGGCCTACCGCGGCTTCGGCGCCACCCAGGGCTTCTTCGCCTGGGAGAGCCAGATGGACATCATGGCCGGGCAGCTGGGCCTCGACCCAATAGAGTTCCGGCGCAAGAACTACATCCGCTCCGGGGAGGGCTCGCCGGTCTTCAAGGCCATGGGCGAGGGGCGCGAGGGCATCGAGCAGAAGATCGGGTCCTGCGGCATGGACGAGTGTATCGCCAAGGGCCTGGCCGCCATCCGCTGGCACGAGAAGAAGAAGCTCTACAAGAACCAGTCCGGGGTCAAGCGCCGCGGCCTGGGCTGCGCCTGCATGATGCAGGGCTCCGGGATTCCCGAGGTGGACATGGCCGCGGCCTCGATCAAGATGAACGAGGACGGCTCCTTCAACTTGCACATGGGCGCCACCGACCTGGGCACGGGCTCGGACACGGTCCTGGCCCAGATCGCGGCCGAGGTCCTGGGCGTGGGGATAAAGGATGTCATAGTGCTTTCCTCGGACACCGACCTCACGCCCTTCGACGTGGGCGCCTACGCCTCCTCCACTACCTTCATATCCGGCAACGCGGTCAAAAAGGCCGCCCTCAAGGTCCGCGAGCAGATCCTGGCGGTGGCGGCCCGCATACTCGACGAGAAGCCCGAGGACATAGAGCTCGCGGGCGGCCGGGCCGTGGGCAAGTCCGGACGCTCCTGCGCGCTCTCCGAGGTCGGCAACACCTCCTTCTACTACCACGACCAGCACCAGATCATGGCCTCGGCCTCGCACGTGGCGACCAGCTCCCCGCCGCCCTTCGCCGCGCATTTCGCCGAGGTCGAGGTCGACACCGAGACCGGGGAGGTGCGCGTCCTGGACTACGCGGCCACGGTCGACTGCGGCACCGCGATCAACCCGGCCCTGGCCGAGGGCCAGAACGACGGCGCGGTGCTCAACGGCATCTCCTACGCCCTGACCGAGGAGATGCTTTTCTCGCCCGCGGGCGCCATGCTCAACCCGTCGTTCCGGGGATATAAGATCTTCTCCGCGGCCGACGCCCCGCCCTTCAAGACCATCCTGGTCCCCACCTACGAGGCCGACGGACCCTTCGGGGCCAAGTCGGTCTCGGAGATCGGCATCAACGGCCCCCAGCCGGCCATCGCCAACGCCATCTACGACGCCGTGGGCGTCCGCCTTTACGAGCCGCCTTTTACGCCTGAAAAAGTGCTTGGTGCCACGCTTTCAGAAACTTCAGAAAGTAGTCTGCAAACGGCGGTCGGCCGGCTTCCAGCGACGGAAGCGGCGGAATAATTCCGTTCCGTATTTTAATGTGCCTACGAGTGAGCTGTAGCCGGCTACAGTACCACCCCGACGGAACCGCCGCCCCCCTCGTATGGGGGCGGCGGTTGCGCGTTCGCTAGCGCTCGCGCGCTGGCTTAACGGCATGCGGTCAAAGCCGTTCGCGAGGTTCGCGCCCGACCGATAGGGAGGGTGCGAACCCCGGCGCCGCCACTCCGGGCGGCGCCGTTCCGTTGGCGCGCCCAGCGGGCTGGGCCGACGATTCCTTGTGCGCTCGGACTTCCTGAAGTCCGTACGCCTTCCCGGACTCTGGACCGGTCCCGAACCCGCGCGTAATATGGAGGCGTGTACTTCGACCGCTGCGATCCCCTGAAGGGCGAGCCCCTGAGCATCCTGGCTCCCGACGGCTCCCTGCGCGAGGATTTGCGGCCGAATTTCCCCGATGACCGGGCGGTCGAGTTCTACGAGCGCATGACGGTCATGCGCCTGGCCGACCGCATGGCCATGACCATGCAGCGCGAGGGCAATCTGGGCACCTACGCCCCCTTCTACGGGCAGGAGGCCTGCCAGGCCTCGGCGGCCTTCCTGCAGCCGGGCGACTGGCTGGCGCCCTCCTACCGCGAGACCGGGGCCTTGTTCCTGCGCGGGGTGCCGCTGGCCAACCTCTACCGCTACTGGATGGGCGACGAGCGCGGCATGCTCATGCCCGAGGGCCTGCGCAACCTGCCCATCGCCGTGGTGGTCGGCGCGCAGGCCCTGCACGCGGTGGGCGTGGCCTGGGCCATGAAGCTCAAGGGCGAGGCCGGCGCGGCCGCGGTCTATTTCGGCGACGGGGCGAGCTCCCAGGGCGACGTGCACGAGGCCATGAACTTCGCGGGCGTGTTCAAGACCCCGACCGTCTTCATCTGCCAGAACAACCAGTTCGCCATCTCCCTGCCGCGCCGCCGGCAGACCGCGGCCGCGACCATCGCCCAGCGGGCCGCGGGCTACGGCTTCCCGGGCCTGCTCATCGACGGCAACGACATCTTCGCCGTGGCCGGAGCCATGCAGGAGGCCCTCGCCGAGGCGCGCGCGGGCCTGGGCCCGCGCTTCATCGAGATGCTGACCTACCGCCTGGGGCCGCATACCACGGCCGACGATCCCCGCAAGTACCGTTCCGACGAGGAGCTCGCCGAGCAGAAGCGGTTCGATCCTCTGGCGCGCCTGCGCGTTTACCTGGAAAACCGGGGCCTGTGGAGCCGGGAGCGGCAGGACCGGCTCGAGGCGGCCGGCCGCGCCGAGGTCGAGGCGGCGGCCCGCGCCGCGCTGGAGGCGCCGCCGCCCGATCCCGCGGACATCTTCAGCTACGTCTACCGCCGGCCGCCCCCGTATCTCGAGCGCCAGCGCAAGGAGCTTCCGGCCGAGGGCCCCCCGGCCGCGGCGCGCGTCGCGGCGCCCGCCTAGCAGAGCATGGCCAACCTCAACATAGTCTCGGCGCTCAACCAGGCCCTGGACCAGGAGCTGGCCCGCGACCCGCGCGTCATGATCCTGGGCGAGGACGTGGGCCGCGAGGGCGGCGTCTTCCGGGTCACGGACGGCCTGCAAAAAAAATACGGCGAGGAGCGCGTGGTCGACACGCCCCTGGCCGAATCCGCCATCGTGGGGACGGCCCTGGGCCTGGCCGTGGGCGGCATGCTGCCCGTGGCCGAGATCCAATTCGAGGGTTTCCTGGCCCTGGCCATGGACCAGCTGTGCAACCAGGTGGCCCGCTACCGCTGGCGCAGCCGGGGCCGCTACGGTCCGGCCCTGGTGGTGCGCGTGCCCTGGGGCGGGGGCATACACGCGCCCGAGCACCATTCCGATTCGCCGGAAGCCTGGTTCGTCCACGTCCCGGGGCTGGTCGTGGTCATGCCCGCCACGCCCTACGACGCCAAGGGGCTGCTGCTGGCGGCCCTGCGCTCGGGCGAGCCGGTGTTGTTCTGCGAGCCCAAGCGGATATACCGCGCGCTCAAGGACGAGGTCCCGGAGGGGGACTACACGGTGCCCATCGGCAAGGCCCGAGTGGCCCGGACGGGCAAGGACCTCACCATCGTGGCTTGGGGCGCCATGCTGCGCGAGGCCCTCAAGGCGGCCGAGGAGCTGGCCGCGGAGAACCTCGGGGCGGAGGTCATAGACCTGCGCACCCTCTCGCCCATGGACAGCGACGCGATCGTGCGCTCCGTGCGCAAGACCGGCCGGCTGGTGGTGGTCCACGAGGCCCCGCGCACCATGGGCCTGGCCGCCGAGATCGCGGCGCGGGTGGGAGAGGAGGCGCTGACCTCGTTGCTGGCGCCCGTGGAGCGCGTGACCGGGTTCGACGCGGTCATGCCCCTGGGCAAGCTCGAGGACCGCTACCTGCCCGACTACCGGCGCGTCCTGGCCGCGGCCCGGCGGACCTTGGCCGCGTAAGGGGGGAGCATGGCTTTCGAGTTCAAATTCCCGGACGTGGGCGAGGGCCTGACCGAGGGCGAGATCGTGGCCTGGAAGGTCAAGGCGGGCGACGTGGTCGAGGCGCACCAGCCCATGCTGGAGGTCGAGACCGACAAGGCGGTGGTGGAGATCCCCGCCCCCCGCTCGGGGCGCGTGCTTAAACTCGTCGGCGAGCCGGGCAAAATCGTCAAGGTCGGCGAGGTGATCGCGGTAATCGGCTCCGAGGAGGAGTTTGGGGCCCTGCCGCCGCCGGCGGCGTCCGTTCCCGCGGCGTCGCCGGCGCCCAGGATCGAGGCGCCGCCGCCCGAGCCCTACACCGTGGCCGCGGAATCGGTCGGCGTGGTGGGACGGCTGGAGGAGGCTCCGGCCGAGGCGGCCCCCGCGGCCGTGGCCGTCGCCGAGCCGCCGCCGGTGAGCCGCCCGGGCGTGGAGGCCTTGCCCAAGGACCGGGAGCTGGCCAAGCGCCTGGGCGTGGACATCGAGCTTCTGCACGGCACCGGGCCCAAGGGCCGGGTGACCGAGGCGGACGTGCGCCGCGCGGCCCAGCTGGGCGCTCCCCAGAAAGGGGCGCGCGCCGCGCCGGGCCAGCGGGCCGCGGACGCCTATGGCCCCGTGGAGCGCCTGCCCTTGCGCGGCGTGCGCCGGCGCATCGCCTCCGCCATGGCCGAGTCGCTGGCCAAGACCGCCCAGGTCACGTCCATGGTCGAGGCCGAGGTCGATGAGCTCTGGCGCGCGCGCCGGAGCCTGAAGACCGAGGCCGCGGCCCGGGGCGTCCGGCTGACCCTGCTGCCGTTTTTGGTCAAGGCCGTGGTCGGGGCCCTCAAGCGGGTGCCCGAGCTCAACGCCTCGCTCGACGAGGAGA
>JAQUMZ010000067.1 GCA_028717865.1 Elusimicrobiota bacterium
TAATGCCGGCGCGGCCCGAGTTGTTGAAAGATATTGTAAAGCGGCATAAACTGGAGGACTATATTCAAGATGGCGGACGTTTGCGCCTGGATAGTCCTCAAGCCGCGGCGGCCGCGGCCGGCGGACTTCTGCTGGATGGCGAAGTGGCGCGGATACGAGTGCATCCCGCGGTAAAGGACTTTATGGAAAGGCGCGGGACCAAGGCTCTTTACAGGATATTGAAGCTTTTACCGGAATCCAAACTGAGAGACAGCCTGATCTTGAAGATCCCCGGGCCAGCTTATGCCAATACCGAAAGCGCGGATGTGGCTGCGATTCTTTCTTTGTTGAGCCCGCGGGACAAAACCGAAGCGCTGGCCGAAGCGGCTTCGGAAAGCTACGACAATCTACCCCAAGCAGCCTGGCAGAAGCTGGCGGCTCTGGATGCCTTTGACCTGGTCAAGAAATGGTCGGGCCTGGGCTTCGTGGACGCGCCCACGGCGGTGATGCTGCACTGGCTCAAATCCCACTCCCCCTACTTGGGCAGGACCGAGGCTGGAGCGGAGGATCTCGGCAAGATGCTGAGCCAGCTGGCGCCGACCACGAACCGGGATAGACTTATCCAGCAGATCCCGATCGCGGCGTATGCCGAGATGTCGAGCGCCGCGGTCGCCGATATCCTCTCGCTGATCAGCCCGCAACAACGGACCGCTTCATCCAATTACCAAATGGTTCCGGCCGAGGCCTGGCGGAAAATCTCCCGCCTGGACGTCGAGCGCTTGGCGAATCGATGGCGAGTCCTGCAATTCGATGCCACGGCCGCGGCCATAGTGCAGATATGGCTGTATTATCAAGCGGACTCCTTGACCCCGACCGAAAACATCGCCGGGCTGCTGCGCCTGCTGGAGCCGTCCAAGGCCAGAGACGATATGATCCTGGCCATTCCCAACAAGGCGTATTTCAAGTTGGACCATGTCCAGATTACTGACATCCTGGCGTTGCTGGGCGGCGGCCAGGAAAAGGATTCGCAGAACGCGCATTTATACGGGCTGATTCCGGATCCGGCATGGCAGAGGCTCTTGAAAGCCGACATCCGGCGCTTGATGCAGCAGTGGATGGCGTTGGACTATCAGGAGACTGCCGGAGCAATTCTGCGGTGCTGGCTGGATGCCTGCGCCAAAGAAGTGAACTTGAATTTAGAAAAAGAATTCAAAGAAATGCTGAATCTGTTGCCGAGATCGGGAACTAGAAACGAGCTTATATTGCGGATATTAGGCTCGGCTTACGCTAAATTGGAACGCGAAGATATGCTCGCGATTTTAAGCCTTCTGGAAGATTTATCCATAGATGAGGTGCGATCAAAAATTCCGGCGGAAGCCTGGAATAAGATAGCGGAAGATGCCCAGCGCTTGCTGCGCCCGAATAACAAGTTAACGGAAAAAGCCCAATTTAATGACACAATAAGAATGTTGGGATTGTTGACCGGCGCCAATCGGACCAATTTGGTCCTGGCGATGAAATCCGATTTAGTCGAAATGAGCAACGAGCAAATAGTTCAAGTCTTATCGCGTATTGAATATGGCGGGAGGGATGTTGACGGCGCATATGAACTCATCCCATTTGAAGTTTATAAAAAATTATCTAGAGCGGATATCGAGCGCTTGCTTCAGCATTTGAAGGAAAAGGAGCGCAAGGGTAATAGTGGTGGCGAGATTCGCGAATATAAGAAGGCGCAGTCGGCAATATTGCGTCATTGGATTGCAGCTCATCAGCCTTAAATGACGAAGGCAACCATGGGTGGCAATTGGGGGATCGATTGACGCGGCGAACGGCAAATATTAGCGCGATATTCAGCTTGGTGTGGTTGGTCTGCGGGCCGGCCGCGGCGGTTGTCTTTAGGCCATCCCCGGTACCTCAGCCGGCTTTTTCACTCGCGATCCTGTTGCGGCAGAGCCCCTTGGATCAGATACGGCAGATCGAGCAGCTGGCGTTCTGCGCCCCATATATCTCTCGGAGTTGTGTATGAACATCCGTCAAAAACCAGCTCGTTTGCTCGCCATGACCGCAGTTTTAACATTCGCCTTGATCGTGCCGGCTTTTAGCCTGGCGGCTATTGCAGGCCGAGCGCCCGCGGCCGGCGGCAAAGCGTCCATGGCGGGCTTGCCCGCGGCCGTGCAGCTGAAGCTGGCCCAGGACATCAACAAGCTGGCTTTCCAACTGCGCCAAGGCCCGGCTTTAGGCCCGGAGCAACTAGTGGCAAAACTCACGGGCCAGACGGATGAGGCGCAGAGTAGCGTGGGTCAGATGCTGCTCCTGGCTTTGACCGACCCGGAGGCGAGGGAAGAGTTGGGCGTGCAACTGCAGAACATCCCGGGAGGCGGCGACATTGGCCGGCAGGCGGCCGCGAATCTGTCCGGTTTGGCGTCGGTTTACTCGAATTCCCCGTTCGACATCCTAGTCGCCATGGCCCAAGGCATATCCAAGCCGTCGTCTTCCTTGAGCGCTTTCTTTGACGGGCTATTTGCCTCGCCGGACGGCGTCGAAACCCATAGAAACGCTGTCCTGGACGTCCTTGATCGTAGCAAGGGGATCTTAGACGCCGTAGTTAAACAATCCGCGCCGCCAACTCCGATCGCCGGCTCCGAGGCCGAGTCCCATCCCAGCGGCCTTGTGCCCAGCGCCCAGGGGAAGCTGGTTTTTGTCGGCTCTATGGGCAACGTCGCAGCCAAGCAGGGGGCGATAGATAACTTCCCAAATGAAGAGCACTCCCGGTTGATGGCCAGCTTGTTCACGGACATAAGCGCCGTCGAGGCGCGGCCTTTCGCGGGCCGTTCCCGGCAGGCCAGCGAGCTTTTAGCCGTACTTTCGCGCCGCGATGCGCAAAAAAGCAGCGTGCTGCTCATTGGGTCTTTGGGCGTGGGCCGCACGGCCTTGATAGAGCACGTGGCGGCGGCCGTCAAGGCCGGGACCTACGAACTGAATCGGAGATTCCTGGAGCTGGACCTGCCCAAACTGGCAGGGCTATACTCCCAACCCAGCCCGGCGGCCGGCATGGATCCACCGTTCGAGGCGTTCTTCAACTCGGTGCTGCCGGCCTTGTCCCGGGACACGGTGGTCGTCATACGGGGCGCGGAAAGGCTGCTGGCTCCCGGCGCCAACCGGATATTAGACCGGCTGGAGAAAGCCATGGAGCGCGACAGCCAGCGCTTCATATTCACGCTGGAAAGCGACGCGGCTTTGCCCAAGGAGCATTTCCTGCGCAAGTTCTCCGAGCGGATAAATCTGGACCGGCCCGAGCCGCAGGAAGCCATGCAGATGTTGCTCGCCCACAAGGCGCGCCTGGAGGCCGCTTCCGGAGTCTCCATCCTGGATGCGGCCATTGAGGAGCTGGTCGGCATCGCCAGGAATATTTTAAACCGCCTGCATCCCCAGGAACTGGTGGACAATATGGTCCGGGCGGTATTCTCGCGCGCGCAGGTCGCGCAGCGAAACGCCGCCCAAGCCGCGGCGAGCGACCTCTATTCCCAGATATCCTTGGCCACGGCCAAATACCGGCGCACGGGCGCGGCCAAGGATTTCAACGAGGTCTTGGACCTGGCGCAGAAGCTCGACGCAGAGCAGGCGCGGCTCGCTTCGCCGGCGCCCGGGGAGCTCTCCGCGCGGATGGTCCAGGAATTGCTGGCTAAAATATATCCGGAGCAGGCCAACAGCATCCTCAATAACATGGATTATAAAAAACGCCTGCTCGACGGCATAACCAAGATCGGCGAGCGGGTCATAGGGCAAGACGTCGCGGTCAAGGAGGTAGGCGCGACTTTAAGGACTATCGCCGCGGGCATGGATAACGGCAAGGGCCCCCGAGGCTCCTTCTTGTTGTTGGGCCCCACCGGAGTGGGCAAGACCGAGCTGGCCCGGGCTTTGGCCGAAGCCTATTCCGGGGACGAGAACCTTTTGGTCCGCCTCGACATGTCCGAATACATGGAGAAGCACGAAACCTCCAAGCTCATAGGCGCTCCGCCGGGCTACGCCGGCTATGAAGAAGGCGGGCGGCTGACCGAGGCCGTGGCCAAACGGCCGGGGTCCGTGGTTTTGTTCGACGAGATCGAGAAAGCCCATCCCGAGGTGTTCAATTCCCTGCTGCAATTGCTCGACGACGGCCGGCTGACCGACGGGAAGGGCAAGACCGTCGATTTCACCAAGACCATAGTGTTCATGACCTCCAACCTGGCCAGCAAACTGATATCGGATATGTATGCCGAGGGCAAGAGCAACGAGGAGATTCGCGCCGAGGTCCAGAGGGTCCTGGAGGAGAAATTCAAGCCGGAATTCCTCAACCGCATCAACGTCGTGGCGGTGGTCACGCCCTTGAGCCGGGCGCATATTTTGAATATTGGCAAGCTGCAGATAAAAAAGCAGGTGGCCGGGCCGCTGGCGCGCCAGGGCAGCCGGCTGGAATACGTGGACGACCAGGTCCTGGAATATGCCGCGGATAACGGGGGGTTCGATCCCAGGTACGGCGCCCGGCCCATGGCGCGGACCATCGGCAGGCTTATCAAGGACCCGGTGACCGATAACGTGCTGGCGCATGAAGGCAACATCGAGGTTTCCGTGGACATGAAGGACGGCAAGGTGGCGGTGACCAGCCGGCCCAAGATAGAGCCGGGAGCGGTGAAAAAGCCCCTGCCCCGCGGCAAGCTCGGCGCCTGGGTCAAGCGCGTGCTGGATCCCGGCGCGGAGATGTCCCCGGAGGCCATCAAGGCCTCGTACGAGACTTTCGCCAATCCTCCGGACCAGGTCCGCGGCGGCGGCCAGAGGAACAAGCAACCGCAGCGCGCCTCGGAAACTCTCGAGCCTTAAAACGGCTCGTATTGCGGCTTCCAGAGCCGGGAGAAACCCACGCTGATCCCGGTCATGGCGCTGTAGCCCCAGATCGGCCGGGTCTTGAGCGCGAAGAAATAAAAATCGATGAAGGGCGAGACGTTGAAATTCTTGCGGATGGGCACGCGGAGCTTGAGGTTGGCGTCGCCCTCCCAGCGCAGGTCGTCGGGCCGGTCGCGGCGCATGAGAAAGAAGTAGTTGGCCCAGACCTCCCCGTTGAGCGAGGCCGGGCCGGGCCCCACGGCCTTGGAGACCACCGCCTGCGCGCGCAAGCCGTACTGGGTGTTGGGAGGGTCGAGCGAGAAATCGCGCTTTATGTTGGCCCCGGCGCGCAGGGAGCGCACGAAGGTGCCGTCGTAGAACTCCACGCCGGGGAAGGCCGAGTATATCTGGCGGCGCTTGAGCGGAGGCGTCTCCTCGAGCTGGCCGTCGTATTGGAAGCCCAGGGAGGGTCCCCAGGAGCGCGCCAGCCAATCGGCGCCCACGCCTCCGGCGCGGCGCGTGCCCGCGGTCAGGAAAGTCATGCGGTTGGCCGCGATATTGGTCACCGCCGGTTGGTCGCGCGGCCGCAGGCGGGAGCGGGCGTACTCGAGTTCCAGGGTGTTGGACCACTTGTAGGCGCCGCGCAGATAGTCGGCGTCGGTCTTGAAATCACCCCCGATGAGCAGCTCGTCGCTGCCCTGCACTCGGGGGTTGGGCACGGCGTCGAAGGCGTCGCCGCGCGCGACCTTCGTGTTCTGGATGTTCAAGGAAACGTCGCGAAAATTGATCCGCCACAGGCCCCGCTCCGCGGCCGGACGGCCTTGCATCCAGGGGGCGTAGGCCTCGGCGGGCGAGCCGCGCCGGGCCCGCAGCAGGCGCAGGGCGGCTTCCCTGAGCTCGCCCGAAACGCCGTTCGGGTCGATCTCCCAGCCTTGGGCCGCGGCCAGCGCGCGCGTGGTGGTCACGTTGTATACGACGTCCTTATCGATGGGCAGGCCGTGGATGGCGTCGCCCTCGCCCAGGCCGCCGGCGGCGACGATCGTCCCCGCCGGGCGCTCTGCGCGCGCGGCCAGCGCCGCGCGCCGCCGCGAGGCGGCCAGGGTCCGGGAAATTTCGGCGCCCTTGAGCCGCACGGTGGCCAGGGCGTCGTCTTCCCAGAGCCACGACCGGACCACCCCTTCCCTGGCCTCCATGGAGGCCAGGACCTTCACGGGCAGCGGGCGCGTCTCGAGCAGGACCAGCTCCGCGCCGGTGTCCTCGCGCAGCAGGGAGGCGACCAGGCTCCAAAATTCCGCCGCGGAGACGCCCCACGACCTGGCGGGGACGGGGAAGATGCGGTTTACGGGCGGTATAAGGCCGGGCTCCGTGGAGACCGTGATCCCGAAATTCTCGGGTTCAAACTCGGGGAGTTGGGGCGCGAGCGGCAGGGATTGGTCGAGGAGCACGTGCCGTTCGCGCAAGCGCACGTCCCTGGACTCGGGGCGGGGTTCGACGTCGGATTCGAGGATGTCCAACGAGGAAATGAAGGAGCGCATGGTCCAAAGCGGCGGCTCGAAAGCGCGCCGATCGATTTGGCTGGCGCCGGCCTCGGCCGAGCGCGTGACATTCTCCGTATCGCCGGCGTCCTCGGCAATGATGAGGTCGGCCCCATGCAACTGGCGGGTGGGCAGTCCTTCCGGCCGTCCGAGAACGACCACCAAGTCGGTTCGGCCGCGCACCTTGGCTATTTCGGAGGAGACGGCGACCATGGGGTCGGCGATGGTCGCGCCGCGCAGGCCGGCCTGGGCGAGGTAGCGCGCCGCCGAGGGCGGGGTCAGGCCGATAATGGCGACGCGCAATCCTCCGGCCGAGAAAAGGGCGTGTCCGGGCAGCAAGGTCGTGGCCGGCGCGCTGGAAAGCGCGAGGTTGGCGGAGAGAAACTGTATGCCGCCGGGCCTCCGGCTGCGGTAGGACTGAAGCTCACCCCAGCGGTAAAGCTCGTCCTCGCCCACGGCGCAATAGCGCAGGCCCAAACCGGCCAGCGCGTCGCCCAGTTCCGCGCCCCGAAGATCCGAGCCGGGTTTGCCGAAAATTCCGCCGCGGGAAACGCCGATGATCTTCGGGGCGGAGGCGTTCTCGCGAGACAGGGCCGTGGCCAGGCGGGCCAGGCCGCCGAATACCTTGCCGACCACGGCCACGGTGATGTCCTGATCTTCCCAGCGCAGACGATAAAGCAGGACGATGCTATTGTGCCACTGGGCCCCTTCGCCGGCCTGGGGGTCGAGCAGGGCGGAGACCAGGCTTTCTCCGGCTAGGGTTTGGGTAACCGCCACCGGCATCGTGCGGGTGGAGATGCGCGGGCTCCAGCCGTTGTCGAAAGTCTCCGGGTCGCGGGCGAGGCGGGCTAGCTCGTCAAGGAACGATGGCGCGGGCGGAAATATCAATGCGGTCTCGGTTTCCGTCTCGAGGACCGCCGCCGCGACGTTCGCGGAGGGAAAATCGGTGCGGGGGATGCGGAATCGGCAGTCGCCGCCGTTATAGTAGGCGGGGAGCATGAGGACTTCCTGGATGAGGGCGGGGCGGGGGCGGGCCGGATCCGCCAGTTTTTGGATGGGTCCGATGAGGCGGGCATAGCAGTGGGTTTGCGTTTCCTCGAGCAGGGCCAAGCGGACGGTGCCCGAAGAAGCCCGGGCCGGGCCGGGCAGAAGCAAAAGCAGCGCGAGGAGATTCCAGGTGTTCACGATGCGAGGACCGGGCGGCGTCGGCCGCCAAGCGGACATATTAGCTTTTGGCTGGAGCGTCTTCAAAGCGCGCCAGGGAGGCGCCGGTGCTTCCGGAGGGAAGGGCTTAGCGGGCCTCTGCGGCCTTGGCGGGTGTGTTGTCGGCGGCCCGCTGGCGGGTCGTGAGCCGGATCCAATCCGATACCACGCGCAGGGATTCTTCGAGAGCCACGTCCGGGGCGGAGGGGTCCTTGACCTCCTCGTCCTCGTCCGCGGGGCCGGCGGCGGCCTTCGTCGCGGTCGAGGTCGCCGGGGGCGCGGGCGGCGCGACCCCGTCGATGGCGGCCAGGGTGATGTCTATCTCCGCGAGCTTGGGCTTCTTGCGCGCGAGGCGCGCGGCTTTCCGGGCCGCGAGCCGGTCGTCCTCGGCCTTTTTCTCGGCCCGGCGGGCGTTTTCGTCGAGGGAGATCGTCTTGTCGGCTTGCTGCTTCTTGTAGCGCTCCATGTCCTCGCGGATGTAGTCGAATTCGGGGGAGGCGGCCACGCGCTCGGCGCAGTCCTCGGTCAGGCGCTTGAGCACGGGTTTGACCGCGTCCAGGCGGCGGAAGGGGGCGGGGGTTATCTCGTCGTAGGGCAGGGCGTTCTTGAGCGCGGACTCGGTGATGTCCATGAGGTCCATCATCGACGGCAGGCGGATGTCCGGGATCACGCCCCGGTCCTGCGTCGAGCCTCCGGTCACGCGGTAGAATTTCTGGATCGTGAGCTTGAGCGAGCCGGGCTTGAAGGCGCGCATGACCGAGGGCATGTATTGGTCGAGCTCCACCACGGACTGGACCGTGCCCTTGCCGTAGGTGCTCTTGTTGCCGATTACCACCGCGCGGCCGTAGTCCTGCAGGGCGGCGGCCAGGATCTCGGACGCCGAGGCCGAGGCGTGGGAGGTCAGCACCGCCATGGGCCCCTGGTAGGTCGTGTCCTTTTCCAGGCTCGGGGTGCGCAGGACCTTGACCAGGCCGCGGGTGTCCTTGACCTGGACCACGGGCCCGTCGTTGATGAAGACCCGGGTCAGGGAGATGGCCTCGGCCAGGGAGCCGCCGCCGTTTTGGCGCAGATCGAGCACGAGACCGTCGATGCCGTCGCGTTGGAGCCCGCCCAGGAGCTTTTGCACGTCGCGCGTAGTGCTCTTGGCGTCGGAGGCGCCCTTGAGGTCGGCGTAAAAGGACGGCAAGTTGATGACCCCGATGCGGGCGGGACGGCCGGCGGCCCAGGAAGCGGGGGTGGTGTAGATCTTCGCCCGGGCTTCCTGGTCGGTCAGCTTGATCTCGTCGCGCACCAGGGAGATGATCGTCCGCGAGGACACGTCGGTGGACTCGGCGGGGACGACGCGCAGGCGCACCGTAGAGCCTTTCTCGCCGCGAATCAGCTGCACCAGCCGGTCGAGCTTCATGCCGACCACGTCCGTCAGCGGGCCGTCGCCCTGCCCCACGGCCTCGATGCGGTCGTTGGCCTTGAGGCGGCCGTCGGTCGCCGCCGGCCCGCCGGGGACGAGCGAAACGATCTTGGCGTAGCCGTCCTCCGAGCGCAGCACGGCGCCGATTCCGACGAGGGACAGCCGCATGCTGATCGAGAAATTCTCGGCCTGGGCGGCGGCCATGTAGTCGGAATGGGGATCGTAGGAGCGGGCCAGGGCGCTGAGATAGGCCTGGAGCACGTCGCTGGAGTCGAACTCCTTGTAGCTGCGCATGAGGCGGTCGTAGCGGGTCAGGACGGTCTTGACCTGCTCCTCCGGCTTCGTCCCGGAGAGGCGTTCCTGGAGGATGTCGTATTTGACCCGCAGGCGCCAAAGCTCCGCGGCCTCCTTCTCGCCGGCGGGCCAGGGCAATTCGTGGCGATCCACTACGATGCTCTCGTCGGCGGTGAAGGTCGGGCTGGAAGCCGCGATCTTCTCCGCCAGGGATTTGCGCGATTCCAGCCGCTGGAGGAACCGGTCGAATATCTCGTAGGCTGGGGCGATGTTGCCGTCCTTGATCTCGTCGCCGAGCTTGTCGCCGTAGCGTTCGGTGAACTCGTCGACGTCCGACTTCGACAAGACCATGTGGTTGTAGTCGAAATAGTCGAGGTAAAGGCGCAGCCATTGCCGGGAGAGGGCGGCGTCGATCGGCCGGTGGCTGTAGTGGGTCTGCTCGAAGATGCGGGCCACCAACTGGCTGACGACCTGCATGGCCGAGGAGGGCTCGAGCGCCGCCCAAACCGGCCAGGCGACGGCGCAGAAAACCAGAACGGCCGCCGCGGCCAGGCGGGC